>QMKT01000060.1 GCA_003646505.1 Campylobacterota bacterium | reverse complement strand
ACTAGAAAACTGATCAAAAATAAACGTAACTTTAGAAAAGGTCCTTATGAACCTTATATGAGTATGGAAAAAATGAAAAATGTTGAAGCCAGAGAGTATGGGAAGAAAGTATTGGCAAACTATATCATTTATATCAATAAACTGGGTGTAACAACACGTCTTTTCCCTCTATTAAAAACGCTGGCAACACCTTCACTCACTGATAAATTCAGAAAGTAAGTATTTACTCATCTAAACTGGTATTTTAAAATGCCTGCTTAGTCAGTATATATTTTGCTACTTTAGCAAAATATAATTTCCCTTTGCCATACCTGTCACTTTCAAAAACAAGTGTCACTTTTTTACTCTTCACATGTGGAAAAGTCACAAGATAATATTCACCCCACTCTGAAATAAAAGAGAGCTCTTTGAGACGTGCATCATCTGTACTTAATTCCTCTACTTCTTTAGCCTTTGTCCCATTTAAAAGTAAGCCGTAATTCAACTCTTCTGAAGCCTCATTTTCCAAATGGATACCTACGATAAAGGTTTCATCTCGTGTATCATTTTTGTCCTCGGTTGGCGTATAAAGGTAAGTAGCAGTCATCATCACTTTTGTGACATTATTTTCATAGAGTTGTGTTTTTTCTGTTTTTTGCAACTGTTTATGATAGTTGATATTTTTTGTATAGGAATCCATCAATGATCTTTCTTCTTTTGATGTACAGCCAAGAAGAAGAACAATACCTGTCACCGCTACTGTTAACTTAAACATATGCTCCCCCTTGTATTTAAGTAAGAAGTTTAACATATATTCAATAAACATTTAAGTATAATTTCTCCAATATAAATTAGAAATTACCTAAAAGGTTTTATGTGCATAAAAGAGTTGCTATAGCATTTACAGGTCCATCAAACAGTGGAAAAACAACGCTGGTTGAAAAAATTGCGAAGATCTTGATTGAAGAACGTAAAGTTGCGATCATCAAAAATGATCCAAAAGACAAAGCACAGTTTGATGTTGAAGGCAAAGACAGCCATAAATTTTCACAAACAGGTGCAGAAGTAGTCATCACTTCTCCTACACGTACAACTTATTTTTCACAAAGAGAGAAAACATTAGATGAAATTGTCTCTATGATCCATGATTTTGACATCTTACTTGTTGAAGGACTTAAGACACTGCCTTTACCTCGTATTGCTATTTTTAGAAATACGATCGATGAGAGTTACTTTGAATGTTCTGAGGCAATAGCTATTGATGAGAGTATCGATCAAAGTCAATATACTATCCCCGAAAATATAGATATACTTGACCTAAACAATACGACACAGATCATAGCGTGGATAAATTTACACGCACAAGACATATAAATAAAGAGGATAACCGATGCAAACCATATTTGACACCATTAAAAAAGTAGCTATTAAAATAGACCATGCCATAAAAACCGAAGACTTAGGCTACAGTGACAGTGAAAATTCATCAGGTGAAGATCAACTTAAACTGGATGTAAAAAGTGATTATATCATCGAAGAGGCATTTCAAGATATCTCTATTGTAAAAGCATTGGTAAGTGAAGAGAAAGAAGGTATTCTGGCTTTACATGAAGAGGGTAACTATACGATCTGTTATGATCCACTCGATGGTTCTAGTCTTGCAGATGTAAACCTTTCAGTGGGATCGATATTTGGTATCTATGAAGGTGAATTAAAAGGTGAAAATCTTGTTGCCTCAGCATATGTTGTTTATGGTCCGCGTATTGAGCTGGTACTTGCAGTAAAAGATGAGAAACCACAACACTACAGAGCCCAAGATGGACTTTTCAATTTTATCTCAGAGATCACACTGGATGAGAAAGGGAAACTCAATGCACCAGGTGGCACACAGCAAAACTGGGCTGACTCTCATAAAACCTTTGTAGATGGTCTTTTTGCCGAAGGTTACAGACTAAGATACTCCGGAGGTATGGTTCCAGATCTTCACCAGATACTGCTTAAAGGCGGAGGAATTTTTTCATACCCTGGCACTACAGATAAACCAAACGGTAAACTCAGACAACTTTTTGAAGTCATTCCTTTTGCTTTTATCTACGAGCAGGCAGGTGGACAAGCCATCAACAACAAAGGTATGAGACTCATGGAACTTGTCCCTGCACATCCACATGATACGAGTCCGTGTTTCTTTGGTTCCAACTATGAAGTTGCTGCACTTAAAACAGCCTATGGAATCAAAAACTAATGTCAGAACAGGTTCTCGATGAATGGCAGATCGCCCTCACTCATAAAAAAGAGGAATTGGAAAACTGTCAAAAAGCACTTCAGCTAAAAAGCTGCATGAAGTGTGAAAAGTTACTTGACTGCACATTACGAGATGCCTATATCAAAGCTGTATATGACAGTATGAGCAAAGGTGCCGGTGGAGGATTCGAGTTTTAAGTTTAGGTGATAATGTTTATCTTCAACCCAAGTTCATTGTCAACATTGACCAATGAACCTTCTGCTATTTTTTCCCCATCAGATATCAGCATTATTTTCTCTAAATCAAAAAGAGACACCTTTAAACATTTTCCCACTTCAAAGCTTTTGATTTCACACTTACCAAAGGAGAGCTTTAGCGTTTCATATTTACGACTCTCATTATATACTATCGCTTTATTATGCAAATGTGTGACTACTATTTCATAATTACCTTCTACGTGTTGAAGAGCAAGATCGGCATAGATGATATTATCCTCTACCAAGATAAACTCTAACACATTCACATCCAAAAGTAAAACATCATTTACAGATAATTTTTTAAGTGTAGACTTTCGTATTCTGACAAAAGGCAATGCCAATTCATACTCAGGAGTGTGAATATATTTTTGCATCATTTTGGCTAAATGAAGTGCCTGTGTCTCACTCTTCATCCAAATCACCTATAAAACGTTCTAAGAGATACTCTTTTGAAGCAACCAAAAGGTCATCAGGAACCTCTTGACCTATAGAAAAATAGCTCATAGGAATTTTATAGAGTAACATGAAGTTCAGTAAAGTACCCAAATACTTAGTTTCATCAAATTTACTGATGATCACAGAGTTTAAATTCAAAAAAGAAAAGTTATTATAGATATCATCCATATCTTCATATTTGACTGTAGCAGATAAGACAAGGTTTACCTCAATATTTCTAGGTATATCTGTCTGCACAAACTCCACTGTTTTAATAAGTTTCTGCGTATCATAAGGAGACATTCCCGCCGTATCTACTAATATTACATCATATTCAGATAAAAGCTCCAGTCCATCGACAAAAGCGTCTGTATTATCGACAGTAAGGTGTTCGATCTGCATAATGTCTGCATAATGTGCCAACTGTTCATAAGCACCTACTTTATAAGAGTCCAGATTTAACAGTGCCACCTTATAGGGTTTATCCATCAAATAAGAATAACGTGCCGCCAGTTTTGCAATAGTAGTTGTTTTACCAACACCAGTGGGACCTACCAACATCATCACTTTAGGTGCACTTAGTGACTCTTCCTTCACAGCAAGAGACTCATCTATCTCTTCAAGTATATAAGAGACCAAAAGAGTCTCATCGTCAAGAATATTGCTTCCGGTTAGAGCAGAAAAAACACCATCAAGCCAAGATTGCGCAATTCCTTTTTTCATGAAGAGTGCTTTGATCTTCTGTACAATACTCTTATCATCTTCACCAAGCATTTCAGATTTCATAAAGTACAATTGTTTTTTAAGTTCACTCAGTTCTGCTAACAACGCTTCATCTTCTGACTGCTCAGGTGCATCATTTACAGTCACATTATTAAGTAAAGATTTTTCCATAAATACATCTTTTGGAACAGAAATAGTTACTTCACAACGGAGTCTTCCATCTTCATATTTTACCTGTTTTGCAGAGACAAGTGTTACCACATCTCCATATTTTTCAACTGCCTGTTCATACGCGCTCTTTGGATCAGAAGCTACAAATGTTTCATTTATCATTACATTCTGCCTTTCATATGTAAAAGAGGAATAAGTACTGAATTTCTATTCATCCATTCAGGATGAGGAAGTATCAGATTTTTTGTATCCATTTTTACACTTTCATAAAATAATATATCTATATCTAAGGTTCTTGGTCCATCTTTAAAAAGACGTTTTCTCCCAAAAACTTTTTCCACACGCAATACATAGCGCAATAATGCCTTAGGATTTAAACCTGTCTCTATCAAAAGCAAGGAATTATAAAAATCACTCTGCTCTCTATAGCCGAAAGGAGGGTTTTTCAGTATCGGTGCTGTTTCGATCACCGAGATAAAAGAAGAGCGCTTCAAATAACAAAGAAGATGTTCAAAACGCCGTACAACATCACCAATGTTACCACCTATTCCTAACAATGCCCTATACCCGCCTTTACTTTTAAACGCAGTCGGATACGTTCTGCTGTTCATTAAAGTATTTTTTTCATCAAACTTTCTTTTTATCATACACACCCCAACCAGTAACTATAGTACCAGTGCTTTCCCGTCTACCATCGCAACCATATCTTCTATACGTATACCAAATTCATCAGGTATATAGATTCCAGGTTCTATCGTATAGACCATACCGTCTTCTATGATCGTATCTGACTTTGTTGAAATGTATGGCATCTCATGAATATCAAGTCCTACTCCATGTCCTGTAGAATGTATATAATACTCTCCAAAACCTGCTTTAGTCACGATATCTCGTGTCAGTGCATCCACTTTTTTTGCTTTCATTCCACTACGTGCTTTGTCTATCGCATTGTCATGTGCTTTAAGCACTGTATCGTATGCTTTTTGTATCTTTTTTGACTTGAACTTTTGAGAGGTGTCAAACATAAAATATTTATCTGCATGCACAGTACGTGTACGGTCAGAACAGTAACGCTTATATTTTAATCCTGCATCCACCAAAAGCAGATCATTTTTTTCTAACTTTGTAGAAGTTGGCATTGCATGAGGTCTTGCTGCATTGGCATTAATAGCAACAATAGGATCAAAACTGAGTTCATACTTGCCAAAATCTCCCAAAATACTTTTTGCTCTGTGCGTCAATGTATATTCATCTTCACCAAAGCCATTCTTTCTAAACTCTTTTGCCAAAGATTTAAATGCTTTGGCACCAAGTTTAGCTGCTTTTGAAAGTATCTTCAACTCTTCACCACTTTTAATGATCCTCTTCTTATGCGAAAGATCCACTTCTTGTTTAAATACGATTTTTGTCTGAGAAGAGATACGTTCAAAGCCTGCTACTGTCCACTCTTTAGGATCAAAAAACACTTTTTTAACTTTAGACTTGTTCAGTAGTCCTAGAGCTTCACCATAAAGATCACCGTTGATCACGACCTTCGCACCCTGTACATTTTGACCGGCATCAAGATTATAACGACTATCGGTAATAAAATATGCTTCACTTCCTAGTGAAAGATACAGAGCATTATCGCAGCTATATCCACATTCATAATAGATAGCATTTTCATCTTTGAGCATGTAATTCATGAGCGTTCCTAAAAGTGTTTTCTTTATAAAAACTCGTTCCCATGCTCTGCGTGGGAATGCATATCAGACATTTCTATAAAAGGAAGTGTGTTAGCCATCAAAAGCTGTATGTATGCATTCCCACGTTCAACGTGGGAACGAGAGTGGAGAGGATTATAATTATTTTGCTTGTGCTGCTTGCGCTTTAGCCTGCTGCTCTTTCATCATTTTCACTTCGCCAAGAATCTGTGTCATACCGACCATCGCCAAGTGGTAACCAAATGGTCCCATACCTGTGATCTGTCCTGCACATACTGGTGCTGTAAGTGAAGTATGTCTGAACTCTTCTCTTTGGTAAATGTTTGAAAGGTGTACTTCAAGTGTAGGTATCTGAACCGCTGAAATAGCATCACGAATAGCAATAGAAGTATGCGTATACGCAGCAGGATTAATAATGATCCCATCAGCATCACCGATACACTCTTGGATACGGTCTACGAGTTCACCCTCTAAGTTACTTTGAAAAAATTCGATCTCATTTTTATTTTGCTCAGCAAATGCTTTCATTTGTGAATGAATATCTTCTAATTTCATTGGACCATAAATATTTTGTTCTCTAATACCAAGCATATTAAGGTTTGGACCTTGAATTACTACTATTTTCATCTGATTACCTTCGTTTATATAATTTAGGTATTATTTTATCTAAATAGTTTGAATTTCAGCCAAATGGAGAATGTTTTGTTTCGAAAATATCTTATATTTTTATCAACTTTTATTTTTTCTGGATGTGTAGCGGTGCAAAATGGCATTTTTCCAGAAGCAAGAGATCATATTTCAGAGAAACAGTTTGTTATTTGGATGCTTTCAGACATACAACCCAGAACCACTCTTGAGCGCAATGTCTTTGAAGCAGCAGTAGCAGATATCAATAAGAATATTCCTCATATAGATATGGGCATTATGCCAGGGGATCTTCTTAAATCAAGAAGTAATGATGCTGATTTTACCTGGTTTAAAGAGACAAGAGCACGTGCAAAGGTCACAGACTGGTATCAGATCGCAGGTAATCACGATGTACGTTCAGGGCCAATATTCTATAAATATTTCCCTCAACCTCAATATTATGCGGTGGGATATGGAAACTTGTTGTTGCTCTTTTTGTCTGATCAATCAACAGCCTCTCGCACAGATATTTCCGATGAAACATTTTTATGGTGGAAGGATATGGTGGAGAATAACAGGGAGAAGATCATTATTACTGTTACCCATGCCCAACTCAAAGGAAGTGGTCTCACTGGGTCATTTCTTTCAAGTAGAGTTATCCATAATTCTAAGAGGTTTGAGAAAGTACTACAAAAAGAGAAAGTCGCTTTGTGGGTCTCGGGGCACAGTCATTTGCCACAACGACTTTCAGGCACTGTATCTGTTCAAAAAAATCTGGGTGGCACATACTTTGTCAATGTGGCCTCAATAAGTGATGAATTATTTTTAGATAGTGAATCACGGTTTTTCTATTTTAAGGATGGTTCTGATGTGCTTTGGATGCGCTCTCGAAACCATAGTAAGAGGTTATTTAATACTAGTCTCGATATTCCGATACCACTTGGAAGATCATTTACGTGGAGTAGTGGCAGTCCAGAGGTTCTCTAAGTTATGATATAAAATAAGGAAAAAAATGAAAATAATAAGTGCTGACTATATCTACACTCCCAACAGTTTTATTGAAAACAAAGCCGTTGCATTTACTGACACGATCAAAGAGATTGATACAATTGAAGTGTTACAAGACAAATATCCAAATGCTGAATTCATTCAGACAGAAACTCATTCTATACTCTACCCCGGATTTATCAATACTCATGTACACCTAGAGTTTTCTGCAAACAAAACAGCTCTTAAATACGGCTCTTTTATGCCTTGGTTGGACTCTGTCATAGAACACAGGGAAGAACTTGTAAGTAACTGTAGCAATATCGTGATGATGAATGAGTGTGAAACTATGTTACGTTCAGGAATCACCACTTTTGGTGCTATTTCAAGTTTTGGAAATGAATTGGAAGTGTGTGAAGTCACCCCTCAACGTGTGGTGTTTTTTAACGAACTCATAGGCTCCAATGCACAATATGCAGATATGTTGTATGGAGACTTTATGGAGCGTGTGAAAGCCTCTATGTCTTGTGAAAAAAAGTCACGTATAACAGCTGCTGTTGCTATACATTCACCCTATTCTGTACATCCTATCATCCTGCAAAAGGCAGTCAATGTTGCTAAAGAATATAGACTTCCTCTTTCTGCACATTTTTTAGAATCACAAGCAGAAAGAGAATGGCTGGAGCATGGAAAAGGAGAGCTTAAAGGCTTCTTTGAAAAATACTTCAAGACCACTACTCCTGTGACAAACATACAAGAATTTATGTATGCCTTTGACACTTACCCTACACATTTTACACACTGTGTGCAAGCCAACAAGGTTGAACTGGATTATTTGACGCTAAAAGGACACTCCATCGCCCATTGTCCACGTTCTAATCGATATCTGGGTTGTGGTAGACTGCCAATAGAAGAACTCTCTTTACCCTATTCAGTAGCAACTGACGGATTGAGTTCAAATGATTCACTCAGTATATTTGATGAACTTAGAGCAGCACTCATGCTCCACCATCAAGCACCCATTGATGAACTCGCAAATACTCTTATAAACTCTGTCACTGCAAATGCAGCAGATATACTTGGAATTAACTGTGGGAAGATAGAGGTAGGCAAACTCGCTGACTTTGCAATTATTACACTGCCTAATGCAGTAAAACGAGAAGAAGAGCTGGCCCTCTGGACCATCCTTCATACTAAAGATGTTTCAGAAGTCTATATAGAGGGTCAAAAGTATCTCTAGCTGTACTAGGGTATCAGATTGAAATTCTTTAAATAATTTCAATCTTCTCCACAACATCAAGACCAAAGCCTGCAAGACCAACAAACTCTGTCTCTTTGTTTGTGGTAAGCAGGTTAATATTTTTAATACCAAGATTTTTTAATATCTGTGCCCCTACTCCAAACTCTTTTGCTTGTTCATGAGAGATGACTTTAGTATCCAAGAAGATAAGTATTCCTCCGTTACTTTTCAAATACTCTATAGAATTATTCAGTGCCGAGAAACGTTTATCATCAAGGACCAGACCTATATCTGTACCAATGTTATGAAACTTTACGTTTGCTGTTTCATGTGATTTATAAAACTGTATTACTGTATGTGTTCTATCTAGGTGATCTGTATAGGTTATTTTCTCTACTTTGATACCTCTTAGTTCAGATTCTTCTTCTTTAACACGTTTGATCAATTGTTCATTGGCCAAACGGTATTCAACGATATCTGATATATAGACAATACAGAGGTCATGTTCTTTAGAAAAGATCTCAAGATCATCCATACGTGCCATGGTGCCATCATCTTTTATAATTTCACAGATCACAGCAGCAGGAGCAAGACCGGAAAGTTTACACAGATCAACAGAACCTTCTGTATGTCCTGTACGTACAAGAACACCACCATCTTTAGCGATCAATGGAAAGATATGACCAGGACGTACAAAGTCACCGGCAACTGTTTGTGGACTTGATAGTTTAGAGATACAATCATCTCTTTCTGCTGCAGAGATACCTGTCTGGGCATTAGTAGAGTCTATAGAGACTGTAAAGGCAGTTTCATGGTTAGAGACATTATTTGTTACCATTGGCAGGAGATCAAGTTTAGTGGCTATTTCTTTGGTCACGGGTGTACAGATAAGTCCTCTTGCTTCTTTTGCCATAAAGTTTACCATTTCTGGTGTTGAGAACGTTGCTGCGTAGACAAGGTCACCCTCATTTTCACGATCTTCATCATCCATCATGATGACCATACGCCCTCGTTTTGTCTCTTCTATTGCTTTTTCTACTCTTTTTATTGCTTCTGTTGACATACTCTCTCCATAACTTTTCTGTATATTGAACCTTCAATATTTCATGTATTATACCTATTCGTTCTTCAGTT
>QMKT01000059.1 GCA_003646505.1 Campylobacterota bacterium | reverse complement strand
CTAAAAGTGCTTGAGCATGAGGGTTAACCTTTCCACTGGCTTTAACACCGGAACTTTGCGCTTCGAGGCAATCACCAAGCTTTGCATTGAGCATCGCTTCAGCCATAATAGAACGGCAGCTGTTTCCTGTACATAAGATCAGTACTTGTTTTTTTTGATTCATAGTGTGCATTCTCCTGTTTGTGAGAGCTTTTTGAGAGGGGGAAGTGTGATGTCCAGGTGGCGTATCTCTTCGAGTGCTTCGGTTCTAAATCTATCAAGAGGTGAGCGAATAGAGTAATATGCCCAGGTTCCTCGTCTTTCAACACGTAAAAAACCTGCTTCTTTTAAGATCTTCAGATGTCGTGAGAGTCGTGATTGGATCATATCAAGAGAGGTTTGAAGGTCACAGACACACAGATCACCATGTGTGTCTAAAAAACGTAATATGAGCACTCTGGTCTCATCATTAAGGGCAGAAACTGTTTTTAAAAATATATCCATATCTACGTCACTTTTATTTGTTTTTTGATTTAATGAAGTATAACAAAACTAAGATATATATCAAGATATATTGATGTATTTCCGATATACTTTTACCCAATATAGACAAAGGAATAGAAATGATTCTCGCATTTAGCGTATTTTTAACGACACTCGTATTTGTAGTATGGCAACCCAAAGGCTTGCAGATAGGAACAACAGCAGTGATTGGCGCCATGGTAGCATTGGCTTTGGGTGTGGTTGATTTTGATGATGTGATCACGGTCACAGAGATTGTATGGGATGCAACATTGGCTTTTATAGGTATTATCATCCTTTCATTGGTTCTCGATGAGATAGGCTTTTTTGAATGGGCAGCTATCAAGATGGCGAAACTTAGCAAAGGAAGCGGAAACAAGATGTTTGTCTACATTTTACTGCTTGGTGCATTGGTTGCAGCATTTTTTGCCAATGACGGTGCCGCACTGATCTTGACACCTATTTTATTGGCAAAAATGAAATACCTTAAAATGAAACCACTGCCTATCTTTGCTTTTTTAATGGCGGGAGGGTTTATTGGAGACAGTGCATCCAATCCATTGGTTATCTCAAATTTGACAAACATTGTTACGGCAGGTTATTTTGACATTGGATTTATGGAGTATGCTAAAAATATGTTCTTACCCAATCTCTTGAGTATCATTGCTTCTATCGCTGTATTGTGGGTCTATTTTAGAAAAGACATTCCGTTAACTGTAGATGTTGCCTTGTTGCCTGAAGCTTCTTCTGTCATCAAGAACCAGACCATGTTTAAGCTAAGCTGGTTTTTTCTGGTATTTTTAATGATAGGGTATTTTGTAGGGGACCACTATGATCTCCCTATCTCACTTTTTGCTTTAGGCGGTGCTTTGATCTTTTTGGCTATTGCTACCTATTATAAGGCTGTGAAACCTATAGTGACCATTAAGGCTGCACCATGGCAGGTTGTTTGGTTCAGTATAGGACTTTATATTGTAGTGTATGGGTTAAAAAATGCCGGTTTTACCGATATTATTGCTTCCTGGATAGAAATGCTTACACATCAAGGTGAAGCAGTTGCCATCATCGGTACGGGCTTCCTCGCTGCGATCATCTCTTCTATCATGAACAATATGCCAACCATTATGATCATGGATATTGCTATTGACCAGGTGGGTTATGCGGGGAATGAAGCATTAGTGTATGCAAATATACTAGGGTCAAACCTAGGACCAAAAATGACACCGATAGGTTCTCTTGCGACACTGCTTTGGCTTCATGTCCTTGCTCAAAAAGGGGTCAAGATAGGTTGGGGTGAATATATGAAAGTAGGGCTTGTCATAACTCCACCAGTACTACTTGTAGCACTGTTGGGGCTACTATAAACTTTTCTCTCGTTTGTATCATCATCTTGATGGGAATGCATATTCATATCTTGGACTTGTAGGTGAAATAGAGTTTGTTTTGTCGTAGACTATATTACCATTGTAATTAAAGTAACAGCTATGACCACAAGTAATAAAGCAATTACAACATTAAGAGTAATTTTTAACTTTTCCATATATTCTTCCTGTTAATCATTTTGTATCCAAAGAGTTTTTCTACACCTTTATTGATAGATCAAAGAAGGAAGTATCGTAGATGCCTCCTTCTTTTGCTATAACACCATGAGTGAGGAGTTGTCCCGTAAAGAGACTGAATAGTTTATATTATTTTGAATAATCACCTTTAACAGCTTTGTATTTAACAGCTTTTTTTAGGCTTGAATCATTTGAATTTGATATTTTTTTGCGGCATCAAGTTTAACAGCTTTTTTAACTACCGAGTCGTTAGGATTACCACTTTCTTTTAGTATTTTTGCTTTCAGTAATTTTTCTGTCGTTGAGTCAGCAGAGATGAATGATGAAGCTAGCATACATGCCAATAAAATTGATAAAGATATTTTCATAAATAATTTCCTTTTGAAATAATTGTAATGCCAATTATAACAATACAATCTATCAAAATTCTATCATTTAGTATATTTGAACAGTATGATACTTTAATGCTAATAAATATGAAAACTTGGAATATGAGTTATAGATAAAATGAAAAGTGTATTTTTATCAGAGAAGAACGAAGCCAAGAGTAAAACAAGGAAGTTTACAAATTTGGACAAGGAGTAAAGTAACTCTTGACATCGTTTGAAAGATTATTTCTTTCTTAAGAGTATTGTAACAGACTAAAATGAACCGTTAGAAAATAAATGGTTAATGAATATACAACATTAAGTTTACTTTTACATTTGACTATGATTTATGATATCATATTTAAAAGTAATATATATCTGAAGGATAAATATGCCCGTACTCAAAAAATATTTTTTAATTTTATTTCTCTTTTTTGTTAGTACACTTGTAGCAAATGATAGCCCATGGAATGGGAAATGGCATCTTTCTTGGCAAGAGGGTACTATGATCTTGAACCTTGAACAGCATGGTAATGATGTGAATGGTACCTATGAACCTGCGCATGGCATACTAGAAGGTAAAGTAGAAGGGAATACATTACATGCTAAGGTAACCCCGGAGAATAATATCTCTGGGCTACTGAGCCTAACCATGAGTGATAGTCAAAAATCGTTTTTCGGTAATATTAATGGTGGTCTTTGGATAGCAGGTATTCGGGTAGAAGAAGATAAAATATTTAACACTATGAGTGTAGGGCGTACAACTCCCCAAGAGGTTTTATATTCGTTTCTCTCTTTAGGGAATAGTGTTAGAAGTGGAAATCATGAAGGTTTGGAAAAAGCCATAGCACTTCTTGAATTTACGCAAGAACAGAAGAATCTTGGTCACTCTGACAGGATGTTAGTGGTACGTACAATGTTCGAAGTACTTGATGAATGTATTGTAAATAAGCTTGTTTTTAGCAAAGAGGGGGGAGCAGAAAAAGAGAGTATATGGTTGGAGCAGGTAGGGAGTGAGGTGAAAATCCCATTTCATTTTTCTCAGGATAAAAAGACACAGTTATGGAAGATCAAAGTACCCAAAATCGGGATCTTAAAAAAACAATTAAAGTCCTTACTTGAAGCCAGAGAAAAATACGAAGTTGATCCAAAAGAGCATTTGGAATTAAAACATGCAAGGGCAACCATGCGTACATTCTATGAGCAGTATGAACGTTGGGAGAGAGGTGGTAAAAAACATGCCATTACCACCATGAATCTTTCTGAGATAGATCCTTCTATACACGAATGGCAGGCACCCTTGCAGGCTTACTATCTTAAAAGTGTGTTGGATCGAATCTCTCATGTTATTTTCCAGGAAATCCCAAATGATCCAAAAAGTAAAAAACCTTATGTACATTTCCATCATCCCATAGGATCTATAGAGATAGCGCCCTATATTATAGATAGTAAGACAGTATGGAAGTTTACCCCACAAACCTTGGCTACAATCGATAAATTATATTATGAAATGGAAAATGTTAAGGTGGAGTATCCTACCAAAGTGATAGCAGAAAACAATCTCTATTTTGGATTAAAAAGTATGGCTAAAGATATCTCTCCTCTTCTTTTACAAAAGTTTTATCATACAGAGGTTTGGCAAGTTCTAATGCTCATATTTATCGTGATACTTGCACTTTTTGTCAGTTTGCTTATTAAATACGGGGTGTTCTATCTCTTTAGAAACTATCCACTGACCAAACGCTGGACAGAAGAGATGATCACTTTGAGATATTTGCGACCTATACAGATAGTCATGTTTGCTATGATCTCACTTTATGGTGCCCATCAATTGGGACTGTCTAATTCACTTTTTTCTATTATCAAGGCATTTACTCATTTCCTAATGGTTATCGGGGGTACCTGGATCGTTTATAACTTGATCTCTATTTTATTTGAACTATTGCAGATAAAGGCAAGAAAAACATCGACAGATGTAGATGAGATCATTCTTTCCCTTGCTGGAAGTATTTTACGTGTTTTGGTAATCACTGTTGCTATTTTTATTATGGCTGAAATATTCAATATACCTTATAAAACGGTACTAGCAGGTCTGGGTATCGGTGGTTTGGCCTTTGCCATTGCGGCAAAAGATACGATAGCCAATTTCTTTGGATCGGCTATTATTATCGCTGATCGACCGTTTAAGACTGGAGATAAGATCAAGATCGGATCCAATATTGGGGTTATTATCAATGTTGGGATACGATCTACGAAAATAAGAACAACCTCAGACACTATATTGACTGTGCCAAATCATAATATGACCAATGAAATGATAGATAACTATACTGCACGTGAAGCAATGAGAGTTGACACAGAATTTTTCTTAAGTCTTCATACACCCAAGTCATTGTTAGATACAATAGATATAGAGATTACAGCATTTTTAAAACAAAATAAAAGTGTTGATAGTCATAAGATCATTCTTACCGGAGTCAATGACTATACCAAAAGAGGTATTGCCTTTGGTGTAAGTTTTTTTGTAAAAGCCTCCACCGATATGGAATACAGTGAGCTTAGACATCGTCTGATCACAGAACTTGCAGATATTATTAAAAAGAATAAAATCGAGCTCATTATGATCCAACAAGATAACAGTGATGAAGATTAAATTAAGTATCAAACAAAAATCAATTAAGCCATAAAAGGAGTGCTTCATCGAATCTGGATATATACAATGGCTTTACGGTTATTTACTTATTATAGTAGGGGGCTTACTTCTCTTTTTTGCTATTACACATATTTTGTACCAGAAGCGCTCACCTACAAGTATGATGTCCTGGATGCTGGCCATTATTTTTATGCCTTTTTTAACGGTACCCGTATATTTTCTTATAGGTATACGAAAAAGAGAAAACAAATATACTAAAAGTACTTTTAAACTTCATGAAACCCATCCAGATCATCACTATAACTCCCCCCGTTCTCATAATCCATTGAGCAGTCTTTTAGAAAAAAATGGTATTCCTTCTGCAACAAAAGGAAATCATTATGAACTGATCACCTCTGATACACAAGCATATGAACGAATGATGGAAGAGATAGAAAAAGCAACAGAATCCATAGCCTTTGCAACGTATGTTTTTTCTAATGATGTGACAACAAAAAAGATCTTGCATGCATTAACCAAAAAAGCAGCCCAGGGAGTTCGTGTACAGTTGCTCCTTGATGTTGTTGGCTCAATGGGGTCATATATATGGCAAAAGAATTTTCAGGCACTGCGTGATGCAGGAGGAGAAGTAGCATTCTTTATTCCTATTTTAAGTCGCCCTTTCCAGAGTTATATCAATCTAAGGAATCATCGTAAGATCTATCTTTTTGATGGACAGAGATTACTGAGTGGGGGTATGAATCTGAGTGATGAGTATTTGGGTGAAAAGAGTGAACGAAAACGCTGGGATGATGTGCTTTATTATCTGGAAGGTCCTGCTGTTTTCAGTTTTTATCAGGTTTTTCATAATGACTGGAACTATGCAAAAGGTCTTGATGATAAGCTTGAGTTTTCATTGCCTACGGAAACAGTAGTAGCAACAGGGGAGAGTATTGTCCAAGTTGTTCCCTCTGGTCCAGATATTCCCACTGATGCACTTTATGAAGCATTGCTTGCAACGATCTATGGATGTAAAAAACGTATTTGGATAGTGACACCATATTTTGTACCTGATGAAAATATCGTACAAGCACTGATCATAGCAAAGCATAAAGGTGTGGATGTGAAACTGATCACGCCAAAACACTCTGACCACCTGATAGCAGATCTTGGAAGAAGTCCTTATATGCGTGAGCTCGATGCCATAGGGGTTGATGTTGTCTTATATGAGGGTGAGATGCTGCATGCTAAGGCGATCCTTTTTGATGATCTTGGCGGTATGGTCGGTTCTGTGAATATAGATAACCGTAGTCTCTTTCTGAACTATGAGATCGTCACATTCGCTTATTCGGAACAGTTTATAGAAAGTATAGAATTATGGATGAAAGAACTGATGAAAAACTCCACGAAGGGGATGAAAGAACCTGGTAAAATACGTGAAGCTGTGGAAAATATGATGAAAGTCTTCGCGCCACTGCTCTGATGTTCAAGCCTTCTCGTCTTCACCATTCATCCTGTGGCAATAATTGTTCTACTTATATTCCAGATACCTTTGGTCTGCTTTGCTGGAATGTATATAAAAATAATCAAAAACACCCCCGGTTTCATCATTTTCTACAGAGAGAATCAGAAAAGAGAGATCTTTACTTTATGCTCTTTCAAGAGGCTGGGTTTCAGGATGATCATCATTTTGAATTGCCCCATTTTTCTTATGATGGTGCAGCAAATCTTGAGTTTAGAAAGAAATTTTATGGAGTATTGACAGCGAGCAGGGTAGAGTCACATGATGCGAAAGCCTATCTTTCTGAAGGCAGAGAGAGTCTATTGGGGCCGCACAAAAGCCTATTGCAGAGTTATTATAGCTTTGAAGATGGAAGTTCTTTGCTTATATTGAATGTTCATGCTATCAACTTTAGGGAGAACCAACGTTACAGTAAAGAGCTGGAGCGATTTCTTCATTTACTCAAAGAACATAAAGGGCCTATGATCCTTGCGGGGGACTTTAATTCTTGGAACCAAAAACGCATGGATAAACTTCTAAAGATCACACAAGAACTCTCCCTCAGGTCAGTAACATTTGAAAAAACAGGGAAGGTTAAGTCTTTTATGGGGAAAGAGCTTGATTTTGTTTTTTACCGTGAGTTGGAGTTAGTAGAAGCAGAGGTGATAGATGATCATAAACTCTCCGATCATCATCCTTTGTTTGTACGGTTTAAAAGAAAAATCTAAATAACGTAATAGACATTATTGTATACTGTCTCTTATAGATATTACACTCCAACGAGATGTAAAGAGGGAAATATAATGTCATTTACAACACTACAGTTATCTGAACCCATACAAGAGGCTATAGAAAAAAATAATTATAATGAACCAACTCCGATTCAAGAAAAAGTTATCCCACTTGTACTTGATAAACAGGATGTTATGGCCAAAGCACAAACTGGTTCAGGAAAGAGTGCGAGCTTTGTTCTACCGCTTTTAGAACTTTGGTCTCAAAATATACCTGAGGGAAAACCCAAGATAAAAGTGTTGGTATTGACACCTACTCGTGAACTTACACTTCAGGTGGCGGAGTATTTTACTACTTTTGGAAAGTATTTGGCTCGTAAACCTAAGGTAGTTTCTGTCATTGGCGGGGAAAGCATAGGAGATCAGCTTTATGCCATACAAAAAGGTTGTGATGTCCTTGTCGCAACTTCAGGACGTTTTTTAGATGTACTTTCAAAGAAACAAATGAATCTTTCTCACATCGAGTATTTAGTACTTGATGAAGCAGATAAGATGCTCAACTTAGGCTTTGCAGAAGAATTGGACCTTATACTGGAAGCCATCCCTAGTCAACGTCAAAACCTCCTGTTCTCCGCAACTTACCCTCAGAAGATGCTTGATATCGCTGCGAAGATCACACAGAGTCCTGTAGAGGTAAGTGTAGAAGGTGAAACAGAGACGGTTGAGAAGATCATCCAACGTGTGATAGAAGTTAACCCTGAAAATAGAGGTCCTCTGCTTAGAGTACTACTTAAAAAAGAGAAGTGGAAATCTGTGCTTGTGTTTATGGTAAATAAAAGAGCTACAGATAACATTGCTGAGAAGTTTAGAAAACGTGGCTATCTGGCAGAATCATTTCATGGCGATCTAACCCAAGAAGACCGTAACCACACACTGGAACAATTTAAAAAGAAAAAAGTACAAATACTTTTTGCTACAGACCTGGTTTCTCGCGGATTGGATATTGATGATATCTCTTGTGTCATTAACTATGATCTGCCACGTTCCCCTGCAGATTATATACACCGTATCGGTCGTACGGGACGAGCAGGAAAAGCTGGATTAGCAGTCACGTTTATAGGACATGAAGAACAGGCACACTTCAAACTTATAGAAAAACGTTCTGGCATTAGACTTAAAAGAGAACAAATAGAAGGTTTTGAACTGATAGGAGAAGCACCTAAAAAAGTAAAAGGTCCTGCACCTGTAAAAGGGAAGAAAAAAAGTAAGAAAGATAAGCTTAGAGAACAGGCTCTTAAAGATGCTAAATAGTTAGCAGAATTTATCTATATGAATAATTCTAAATGATAGAAGTTTGATAGATTATTTAGGTATAATTTTTTATCATACATTAAAAAAGGAAGAAGAATGACAAAAATTGAAGAACGAGAAGAAAAGGTAAATCTTGCGATAGAGATCGCGATTAAATTAAGTATTATAGCTATAGTTGTTGTTGTTTCATTTCTAATAGCCAAACCATTTATGGCAATTGTTATTTGGGGAGCTATTATTGCAGTTGCGATCTCACCACTTATTAACAACTTAGAAAAACGTTTTGGTAATCGTAAGAAGATCATTATTGGTATTACGGTAGCGGTAGTTGCTGCATTGTTGATCCCTACTTATTCGCTTTCAGGGAAAACAATTGAAACATCTCAGAAAGTCATCCATGCAATGCAAGAGGGAGATATCACAGTTCCTCCACCAACAGAAAATGTAAAAGAGTGGCCTCTTATTGGTGAAAAAGCTTATACTTTTTGGGAAAATGCATCTAAAAATCTCAAGTCAACGTTGGCACCATTCTCTGATAAAATTAAAGCAGGTGCTACTAAATTATTATCTTCGCTTGGAGGACTTATTGGTACTATTCTTATGTTTGTAATCTCTATGATCATTGCCGCAGTCTTTCTTATAGGTTCCGAAGGATCTGTCAAGTTCTATAAAGATATTTCACGTCGTCTCATGGGTGACAAAGGGGATGAGTGGGCAGAATTGTCAACTGCTACTATACGTGGTGTAGTAAATGGTGTTATTGGTGTTGCACTCCTTCAAGGTATTCTTTCTCTTATCTTTATGGTATTCATGGATGTTCCACTTGCCATGGTTTGGGCAATACTTATAATGTTCGTAGCTATTTTACAATTGCCTGCACTCATTATATCCGGCCCAGTGATTGCTTATGTATTTTCCCAAGGTTCAGGAACTCCAGAAGTAATTTTTGCTATTTTCATGGTAATTGTTGCAGCGGGTGATGGTGCAATTAAGCCAATTCTTATGGGTAGAGGTGTT
>QMKT01000058.1 GCA_003646505.1 Campylobacterota bacterium | reverse complement strand
GCTTCGACTGCGATCAAACAAGGGTTGGAACCTTTAGCAAATACTTTACAGTCTGCAAAACTTTCTAAGGAAGCATTTTTATCCCAAGCCAAACGTTTTGTTAAGGAGGATGTCAAAGATGTCGCAATGGCAGTACGCGGTGCCCAAGATATTGTGGCAGAACGTTATACTGATCTGCCTAAAGAGCGTGAGGTACTTAGAGATATGATGCAAAGACATGGGCAGATAGAGGTCAAAGGAACTAAGACATTTCATGATGAAGGTGCTTATAAAAAGTATAAAATACATAGTGAAAAAGTAGCGACTATACCTTCACATCGTTATCTGGCTATCAAAAGGGGAGAAAAAGAAAAAGAGTTGAGTGTAAAACTACGCATAGATACAGAGCGTTATCTTGATACACTCAAACGCTATAAACTCAAAGAGTGGATGGCTAGTTCTAAAACGCTACTGTTTGATGCGTATAAAGATGGGTTTAAGCGTCTGCTTTTTCCTTCAATAGAACGAGAAATATTTGGCTTACTTAAGGAGCGTGCAGACAGTGCAGCTATCAGTGTATTTGGTAAAAACCTGACACAACTTTTTATGACTCCTCCTGTGGTAGGAAAAGTACTCTTAGGTGCAGACCCTGCATACAGAACAGGCTGTAAACTTGCAGTGATAGACGAAAATGGTATGTATCTAGATCATGCAGTCATTTATCCTGTGCCTCCAAGAGATGAATACGAAAAGTCACGGGCAGTTGTTGAGAAATTAGTAAAGAAGTATCATATAGAAGGAGTGGCTATAGGTAATGGAACCGCTTCCAATGAAACACAGGCATTTTTTGCCAAACTCAATAAGGATGGGTTAAACTTACCCTATACGGTAGTCTCTGAAGCAGGTGCTTCGGTTTATTCGGCTTCACGTATAGCTGCACAGGAGTATCCAGATCTTGATGTGACCATACGTGGTGCCATCTCCATCGTTCAAAGGGTGCGCGACCCTATGTCAGCATTGGTGAAAATAGATCCAAAATCTTTGGGTATAGGGCAGTATCAGCATGATGTTGATCAGAAACTTTTAGAGCGAAAGCTTTATGAGGGGGTTGAGAGTTTGGTGAACTCTGTGGGGGTTGATGTCAATTCTGCTTCTGCTTCACTGCTTTCTTTTGTGGCAGGCATTGGTCCTAAAATCGCACAAAATATTATTATGTATAGGGAAAGTCAAGGTATATTTACTTCTAAAAGCAGCTTATTGAAAGTGAAAGGTCTTGGGGCTAAAGCCTATGAACAGGCAGCAGGTTTTTTACGTATTAGGGAAGGGAAAAGTGAGTTTGATAATACGGGGATACATCCTGAGAGTTATGCTATAGCAAAGAAAATTGAAACCTATGATGACAAAAGTGATATACCTGTTATGGCCAGAGCATTAAACGTAGGTGAGTTGACATTGAGAGATATAATAAAAGAACTTGATAAGCCGGGGTTTGATCCACGACATCAGTTGCCGAGTATACCTTTTAAAGATAAACTCACAGATATTTCTATGCTAAAAGAGGGAAGTATTGTCTCTGGTGTAGTACGTAATATTGCTGATTTTGGTGCATTTGTAGATATAGGACTTAAAAATGATGGCATGATACATATTTCTCAAATGAGTGAAAAACGTATCTCACATCCTTTGGAAGTATTGTCTGTCAATCAGTATCTGCCACGTATTGAAGTAATAGGTCTGGAGTTGGAAAAGAACAAAGTAAGTTTAAGTTTAAAAGAAATTTAGTACAGAATATTTATACAAATATTAGCTATAATTTTTAATATTAAAGGATAGAGATTGAAAAAAATATTATTTGGATTTTTACTTACTTTTACTACTTTGATGGCAGAGTTGCAACATGTATGGGCAACACCGGCATTTGCGCAAAAGAATATAAAGATCATTGATATACGTACACCTTTTGAATGGAAGGAGACGGGCATTGTAAAAGGATCTTATACTATTATGTTTTTTGATGAACAGGGTAATTTTTATGTTCCTGACTTTTTAAAAGAAATTGATAAAATAGTTAAGAAAGATGAGCAATTTGCACTCATATGCAGAGTTGGGTCTCGTACAGGTATGGTTGCTGAATTTTTATCAAATAAATTAGGCTATAAGGTGATAAACCTCAAAGGAGGGATCATGAAAATGATACACGAGGGATATAAAACTGTACCTTAT
This sequence comes from Campylobacterota bacterium, assembly GCA_003646505.1. Taxonomy (GTDB): domain Bacteria; phylum Campylobacterota; class Campylobacteria; order Campylobacterales; family Sulfurovaceae; genus Sulfurovum. The sequence continues at coordinate 7,424 of QMKT01000058.1, read as the reverse complement.
AAATAACAATATAATCAAACTTGATTGACATGGACTAAACTTTTCTGATATAATTATTTAAATTAAAATCAAATAATTATTTAGGAACATAGATGTCAAAAAGTTTATACGAAACACTCGGCGTGAGTGAAAATGCCTCTGCCGATGAAATCAAAAAATCTTACAGAAAACTCGCAAGAAAATACCACCCGGATATCAATAAAGAAGAGAGTGCAGTAGATAAGTTTAAAGAGATAAACGCTGCATATGAAGTACTCTCTGATGCAGATAAAAAAGCACAGTATGACCAATATGGTGATCAAATGTTCGGTGGACAGAATTTCCATGACTTTGCACAGGGACAGGGTGGAGGAGTGGACCTTGATGAGATACTCAGACAAATGTTCGGTGGAGGCGGCGGAGGCGGCTTTAGCGGAGGATTTGGTGGTGGCGGAGGCGGCTTCGGCGGCTTTGGTGGTCCAGATCTCGATATGCAGGCACGCATTACTGTACCATTCATGGTTGCTATCAATGGCGGAAAACATAATGTATCTGCCAATGGTCAAAGTTTTGATATTAAGATACCAGCAGGCATTAAGAGCGGTGAGACAATGCGTGTACGTGGTAAAGGTAAACAGTATCAGGGACAAGTAGGAGATCTGCTCATGCAAGTAGAAGTAGCTGCTTCAGATGAGTATGAAAGAAAAGGGGACAACCTTTATAAAACATTTGATGTTCCTTTGAAAGAAGCGCTTTTTGGCGGTAAAATAGCCATAGAGACACCAGAGAAAGAAGTTTCACTCAAAGTACCTCAAAACACTAAAAATGGACAAAAATTCAGACTTAAAGGAAAAGGTGTTGCTGACAGAAAAACAGCAATGAAAGGTGACTTGTATCTGGTTGCCAATGTAGTTTTACCTGATGTAGATACATTAGATGATGAATTCAAAGCGATGATCGAACAAAAACTCTAAGGAGACTAAATGCATAGTTATGACGAACCTGTTTACCTCATATCGGTAGTGGCAACGATGTTGGATATACATCCCCAAACACTCAGACAGTATGAGAGAGAAGGTCTTGTTGAACCTTCACGTACACAGGGTCGTATGCGCCTTTATTCTCAGCGTGACATAGAGCGAATGAAACTCATTTTACGTTTAACCCGACAAATGGGTGTTAATCTTGCAGGAGTAGATATAGTACTGAAACTCAAAGTGCAGATAGATGACATGCAAGCAGAGATAGATCAGTTGAGAGAAGAACTTTCTAAAGTAAATCGTAATGGATCAGTACATTCAAGTAAAGCTTTGGTTACAAAAAGTTCTTACGATATTATTATCTTTGAAGATTAATAGCATAAAGACCGTTATGAAACAGCAAAAATATTATAATTTTCTACAGAAACAAATAGTTCTTATGATGGGACTTTCCCTTATTCCTGGACTTGTATATGTCGTTTTTGGCTGGATTTTTAATATCGTTTATCCTGCCTTAATTTGGTATGGGATATTAGTTTTTACTTCTTTATATGGTTGGAAACTTTATAAAGAATTTGCCATATATAAAATGGATGAAGCGCATTTAAGGCGTTGGTATAATAAACTTACATGGTTTATGTATGTTATTTTTTCTTCCTGGTCATTAATATTTGTGATGTATGTTGGATATGATGAATATGATTTACATTATATAGCTATTTTTACGCAGTTAGGTGCTGCAGTAGTAGCATCAGCATTACTTATTTCAGATAAAAAATTATTTGTTCCCATTTTGTTCCTATTGATATTGCCATTGACACTTTATTTTACTCTTATTGGTACATGGTATGGTTATATTCTTTCTATCTTCTCACTCATCTTTTTAGCTGTTTTACTTTATGCTTCCTTTAATACCAATAAATTAGTCCAAAAGAATTATTTTCAAGCCCAACATGATGCGTTGACTGGGCTTTTTAACCGTAGGTACTTTATGGAGTATATGGAATCTTTGAATGAAAGGTTATTGGAAAATAATAAAACAGCATCTATGTGTCTGATTGATTTAGATCATTTTAAAACGATCAATGACTCTTTAGGGCATGATATCGGTGACAAGTTATTGATAGATGTTTCAAGACGCATTGAACTTTATGTGAAAGAAACACATATGTTGGCACGTTTGGGTGGTGATGAATTTATCCTTGTGAGTAAAGAGTTAAGTCATAAAACATTTAATATTGATCAAGGATATGCTTTTGCAGAAGGTTTGCTTAATATGCTTCGACAGCCTTATGTGATTGATGGGCATTACCTACATATAAGTGCAAGTATTGGTGTATATCAACTGGATCCTTCATCATTATTTACTACAAACTTCATTAAAGAAGTAGATATAGCAATGTATGAGGCAAAGGGTCAAGGACGAGATGGTGTAGTGGTATTTAATAAAGATCTTGAAAAAAGAGTTGAACGACACTTACAGATTGAACAGAAATTACATGAGGCATTAAAAGAAAACAAGATCAAAGTATATTATCAACCACAATTTGATAAAAATGAAATGTTGGTTGGGTGTGAATCTCTCATTAGGTGGTACGATTCTGACTTAGGTATACTTGCTCCTGATGAGTTTATATCTATCGCAGAAAAGACGGGTCTTATTCTGGATTTAGGCAATTATGTATTAAAAGAGTCATTTAAGAGTATGAACAGATGGAACGAAAAAGGGAAGAAATTAAAGTCTTTTTCGATTAATGTGAGTATGAGACAACTTTTACACGAGCCTTTTATAAAAGACGTAGAATACTTGCTGATGACATATTTTCCTCAAAAAGAGCCTAAACAAAAAATATATTTTGAGATAACCGAGCATGTATTTGCAGAAGATATAAAAAAAGTTATTTCTATTATGAATAGACTGCAAAAAATTGGTATCTCATTTTCTATTGATGATTTTGGTACGGGGTATTCTTCACTAAGTTATTTAAAAGTGTTACCCATAGATGAAGTGAAGATAGATAAATCATTTATAGGAGACTTGTCTGAGAGTAAAAATAATCAAAAAATGACCTCTGCAATTATCTCTATAGCAAAGAATTTTGATTTGAATATAGTCGCTGAAGGTGTCGAAACATTTGAACAGCTTACTTTTCTAAGTAGAATAGATTGTGATGTATATCAAGGTTTTTACTTTGAAAAGGCACTGTCTAAAATTGCATTTGAAGAGAAATATATTTTTTAGGCTCTCCTCCTATTTAACAGATTCGGCAATAAGATGGATGGCCATGCCATAAGAGGTTGAATTGTTGTAGCGTGTGAGTACCCTGAAATTTTTTGCACCTAGCCATATATCATCATGGGTAGTATTTCGATTTTTCAATAAGTATGCTTTGGATTCATTAAACTTCCCTAGAGGTTTAATGCCATGCTTTAAAATGCTAGACATTGGCTGCGTTCGTCTATGAGTTGTTTTAAGTCTCTTGTATCGTTTTCCTTTGAATTTTGTCGGTACGGCTACCAAGGCACCTTTTTTCCATTTGTTTTTATGCATAAACTTAGCAATTGATCCTATGCAGTCTTCTATATCCCAAGGATCGGTAATGCCATCTTTGTTAAAGTCTGCTTTATGTTTGCGTGCCATGGAAGGCACTTGTTGTACACATCCCATTGCTCCTGCGAATGAGCCTTCGAGTTGTGTGATCTTATAGCCTTTTTCTCGTGAGAGTAGAAAGAGATGTTTAAACTCAGCTTTGAAAAACTTTTTCATACGGTTGGGGTGGAAGGCTAGTGTTGCTAGGGAATCTAAAACATTATAGTCTCCTGTGTATTCACCAAACTTGCTCTCTACACCCATGAAACCGACAATATAATCTATATCTACTTTGTACGTCCTTCCTGCTCTTTGCAGTGTTTTGTAGTACTGCTTTTTAAATTTTTTTGCTTTCCGTAAACTCTCTTCGTCAAGCACGTGTGCCTTGTAGCGTTCCCATGGACCATTGGTTGAGCCTACTTTGTACTTCCCTGTATAGCGTGCAAGCGTATCTCTGTCTAGTTTGGCCATATTCATCACTGAAACCATATAAGAGCGTTTAAAATGGTATTTATTTACCATCATTGTGACAAATTTATGTACCTCTTTTTTGGCCATATAATTGTACTTAACAGGGGGTCTGTCATCATTTGAGAGGAGTATAGCCGGGATAAAAGTAATGAGTAAAAATAGCTTAAAAAATTGCATGATCGTCCTTATATTTTATTGAGTATCAATAGACTGTCCCGATAGATGGGCTCATCTATGAATCCATAGGTGTCATCCATAAATCCGTTAATGCCCTGTGCTTCATGGGCTTCAAAAGATTCCTTTATATGTCGAGCTCTCGTCAATTCATGGCTATCGATACTAAAAATTTCATTGGCGAGCTGAACCTGTTTAGGTCCCATACATGCTTTACTTTCAAAACCCATTAACTTTTCATGCTCACACCAGGCTTTGAATTTTTCAGTGTCATTATATTCCTGAAACATAAATGAGATAGGGTGTATACCAGCTGTTTTGGCATCAACCAGAAATTTAGAGAGAATGTAATCTATAGTTGGATTATTAAGAGTTACCAATGACTGTGGCAGTCCAAGTGATGTCAGAAGATCAAGTATCCCCAGGTTTGCAGTAGTAAGGCGTTCATCTATACACAGTGTACTTAGATCTTCAAATGCCTCTTTTGTCTCTAGTGAGATATGCAGTTCTTTATCCTTTGAGAGTAGGGTAAGTGCTTGTGCTATCTCTGTTTGGTTTTTTACTTTAGCTACACGTATAGCATCAAAAGAAAAATCATTCAGATAAGCTATCTCTTCTGCACCACCTTCATTCAAAGGGTTTGTTCTTATGATGATAAAGCTATCGGAATGTTCCATATAGGAAAGAAAAAGTGCTATGTTGTGCAACGCTTCTTTTTTACGGCTTGGTGCAATGGCATCTTCAAGGTTAAGGGTGATCATATCTGCTTCACTCTCATCCATACGGTTAAGATGTTTGAGGTTGAGAGGGTTTAGCATCATATTTGAGCGTTTTCGTGTATGAAGACAAGGCTTTTTCTTTTTGTTTCCAAAGTGAGTGCTTAGGGTATCAAGGTTATTAAATATCATAGAGTATAATAGCAAATATTTTTTAAGGAAGCCTAGTGAAAATTCTTCTAATTGTAATTTTTCTTTCATCTTTTATTATGGCACGTTTTGAAGCCAAACCTACCCAAGGTTGTGAAGCCTATAATAACATGAAGCACACTATGAATACCCATCATGTTATATTAGATACTTCTGAAAAATATACAGTACTCAAACATCATAAAGGGCAAAACCTTATACTTGTCAAAGGAGAACAGCCTGCACAGCGTTGGGTGGATGATGAGTGTTTTTCTAAAAAAACTAATACAGTATTGAATATTGATGATGAACTTCGTCGTGCATCAGTTAATATGTCAGATGACAGTAATCATAATACGGTCAATGAAAATATCTCACCTAATAATTTACTCGTCCTTTCATGGCACAATGCATTTTGCGAAACACACAGATATAAAAAAGAGTGTAAGCGAGGTATGCTCTCTTTTGGTAAAAACGGCTATCGTGAAAAACATTTTGTTTTACATGGTCTTTGGCCTCAACCTAGATCTAATGTGTACTGTAGTGTGAGTCAAAAAGAATTAAGTCTGGATAAACATAAACAGTGGAACAGGCTAGCTCCTTTAGATTTATCTGATGAGGTTAGAGAAGACTTAAAAAAGCTGATGCCAGGTATCTCTTCTAATTTACATAAACATGAGTGGATCAAACATGGTACATGTTATGGGACAGATGCCAATAGATACTATAAAGATGCCATAAGCTTAGTGAAGCAAATAAATAATTCCAAGGTAGGTCATTTTTTTAAGAATAATATAGGGAAGAGAGTGACGCTTCAACAGGTGCGTTCACTTTTTGACAGGAACTTTGGGTTAGGGACAGGTAAACGTTTGGATATGCTGTGTAAAAAAGGCCTTGTGACGGAATTATGGTTACATTTGGGTTCAGGAAGTGACGATATTGGAACTTTACTTAAGCATGGAGAGGTTACTCGAAGTCGTTGTTTTAATGGAGTGATAGACAGGGCTGGTTTTGGCAGATAAAACAGATGTATTTGAAGCACTAAAACATTCCAATGTTTTTTTAACGGGTGGTGCGGGTGTTGGAAAGAGTTATATTACCAATGAAGTGATCTTTGATTATCGTAAGCGTGGTAAGCAGGTCGTTTCCTTAGGTTCAACGGGTGTGAGTGCCGTGAATATCGGTGGGTTTACAGTACATAGCTTCTTTGTGTTTGGCATAGCATCAAATTTTGATGAATTAAATCAGAGTGATAAACGTGCCAAGAAACGTTTACTTGACTTAAAAAAAATACTTAAGGCAACAGATCTTATTATTATTGATGAAATATCTATGGTCAGTACGGATCTTCTTGATATGATAGCGTATAGACTGAACAACTATGGATATCTTGGGAAAGTTCTTTTTGTGGGAGACTTTTTTCAACTGCCCCCTGTCGTTAAAAACAATAGCCGTAATGATGTTTTTGGTCAAAAGCTTTATGCTTTTGAGTCTATGGCATGGGACAGGTTTGATCTGATGGTCATTGAACTCACAGAGATGAAACGTACTACAGATGCTGAATTTACCTATATTCTTTCAAAAGTACGTAAAGGTATCTGTGATGATGAGGTAGTAGCTTACATGACAAGACTGTGGAACACAGAAGGGATGGAAGAAGAACCAACTTATCTGTACGGACGTAACCTGGAAGTTGAACAGACCAATAGGGCAAAGATCAATGAACTTGATACGGAAGAGACTATCCTCTTTGCAAACATTGAGATGTTTGGATCTGTACATGAGAAAAAACTGGCAGGATGGAAGAACATGCTTCCTATCACAGAACATTTGACCCTCAAAGAAGGTGTACCTATACTCTTTACAGTGAATAAATGGGGAAAATTTGTCAATGGTGAAAGAGGGATACTCAAAAAAATAGAAGAAGACCATCTTATAGTAGAAAAAGAAAATGAGTATGTGCGTGTGGAACGTCACGAATTTGACCTTGTAGATATGTTGGTTCAAGATGATGGCACCATAGAGAATATCTCTTTAGCAACACTCTCACAATTTCCACTAAAACTTGCGTACGCGGTGACCATACACAAAAGTCAGGGAATGAGTATAGACAATCTGGTATGTAATGTAGATAATATTTTTGCACCAAGTCAGTTCTATGTGGCTATTTCAAGAGCAGTAGATCCTAAACATTTGAAGATAGATTTTAATAGGGGTGATTTGACTAGGTACTTGCACCGTGTTGTGCATGTAGACCAACGGGTAGTGGAATATTATAAAGGATTGGATGTTACATAAATGGGGGGGGATTGGATAGTCCATTAT
>QMKT01000057.1 GCA_003646505.1 Campylobacterota bacterium | reverse complement strand
TTGCAGAATCTTTATTATAAAAGATTATTGTATCATCTTCTTAATATAAAAATCCAAACAGCCAGAGTGGGATCTTACGCCTATTGGTACTGCTGTCAATATCTAAAGCCAGATAGCTATTTTTCAGATCTTTTATCTGGTTAAATTTTTTATTTTTACCACCAACTTCAAATAGTGTGTTTTCCACTCTAAAATCTCCAATATCACTATAGTAGACATCTTTAAAACAGTTCACAAAGTAAGTTTCTCTTATTGTGCGACTTAATGGGAAAGAAGTATAGTAAAACCTTCACCGTTGAGACAAATAAGCATCTTCAAGTATTTCCAGAAAATAACCGGTGCAGCATTACCTTGTTGGGATAATTATTCTGTGAATGAGACAGAAGAACACATTTGTAAGATCGGCATGACCAATCTCTTGGGGAACAGTACGAAACTCATACTTAATTTCCCATCTTCTACCATAGGGACAGATGACCTGAATGTCTATCAGCTTCGTCATTCAAAAGATATGGACAAAGTCATCGATATCAATATAGAGCTCGATAAAAATTTTAACCATGATACCACTGAATTCCAATCTGAACAGTTTAAAGAGTGGGCACTGCACCCTTCCAGTTCTTTTTATGCTTGTGATTACAAAGAACAGTTCTTTGGTTTACTCTTTACACTGAGGCTCAAACCTGAAGTCTTTGAACGCATTATGGAGCTGGAGATAGATGAAAAAGATCTAACAGTAGATGACTTTGCAACTTTTGATGAGATAGGATGCAACCATATGATCTCTTTTTTTGCCATGAGTGAGAAAGTAGCTTCTTTACTTTTTATAAGGTATTATGCACATTTGATAGCCAATCAAAAGGTCATCAGGGAAGTTGGATTGGCAACCATGATGGAAGATGCCAAAAAGCTCATACGAAACATGAATCTACATCATCACAGCTCCAAAAATGTAGGAGAAGGATTAGAACTTCAAACCTACAGAGAAACACTCCCTAACTTCCTTGCTTCTGAAAAAGTACTGAAAATGATTCTTTCAAAGCAATCCTGTCCAGAAGAATAAACTAAACTCTGCAGCCATAATATCTTTCTGACTATGCTCTTTTATGGATCAGATAGATAGGCAGTGTTGACAAGAGTAACAATCCCCATTGATAGAGCGGTATCACTACTAAAGCCAATGCACTTTGGGCATCTTTAACTATATACATCGCATCGTAGATAATAAAAATACCGATCATTGCTGTTAGTGTCAGTATAACAGTCATTGCAGTCACTGCTGTCTTATGTGAAACAAGTTTTATAACAAACATCGTATAAAGATAAGGAGAAACAGACCAAAGTAAAAATCCAAGAACAGCAAAAGAAAAATTCTCCATACTGAAAATACCTATTGCTAATGTCAAGAGTATAGATAATACCCCTATACGATATGCTATTGTTTTCATCTTTTTTCCTTATTTCTGTGAAACTATCCGCCTATTTATACTGTAAGATCTCTTTTGGTTCTTTGGCATTAAACTCATAATCAAGTATCTTCATCTTTGCAGAATGAAGAAGTACACGTTTTGCCTGTGTGCGGCTTCCATACTGCTCATCACCCACTATAGGGTGACCTATGTGTGCGAGGTGCACACGTATCTGGTGTGTTCTTCCTGTGGTGATCTCTATATGGACTTTTGATTTTTTACCCTGTAACTCTTCAGGTTTTACGATGGTGTGTGCTTTTTTACCGCGCACAGGATCCACCATAGAAAATGCTTTCCCTTTTTTGATGGTAAAGATAGGTTCGTCAATGACTACTTTTTCATAAATCACACCTTCTATCCATGCCACATAGTGTTTTTCTACCCTGCGTGCTTTAAATTCTTTTATCGCACGGTCAACAAAAGCTTCATTTTTTCCGAGTAACAACACACCCGAAGTATCTCTGTCAAGTCTATGTAAGAGTACTGCACCGTCTATGGCATCCTGAATCTCATAAGAATCTACCTGTGCCGGTTTATTGATAGCGATGATATCTTCATCCTGATAGAGTATCTCTATCTTTTCAGGGTATTCTATACGAAAAATTGTCTCTGTATGTATGTCTGCTCTTGCAATCTTTACTTTTTTATCTTCCACAAAAACAAGACCTCTGTCTATGAGTTCTTTTGCTTTTTTATTTGAGATACCCTTCTGTAGTGCCAAGACTTTATATGCTTTATCTGTAGCCATTTATAGTTCCTTTTTTAAACTCTCCATGATAGGAGTTATATCTGTTTTACTTTTTATCTTTGTAGGTTTTAACAACCCATATTGTAACAACCTTCTTGAAAGGTTTGACGCTTCCACCACTGCAATACCTTCTATAGCTTCAAAAATATCTTTTTGGTTAAAGTAGTGCTTTCCAGAGATGATCTTACATCCAAACTGGGCTGCCTCTGCTGCATTATGCCCACCTATAGGCTCAAATGCACCACCCAATATGACAATGTCTGAAATGGCATAAATATTGACCAATTCACCTAATGCATCTATAATGGTGACATCACTCTCAAAAGTCTCATCTTGAGAATACCTCTGCCAGCTCAAGCCTTTTTCTGTAGCAAAATTTTCCACTTCTAAAGCGACTTTTTCAAAACGTTCAGGATGACGTGGGACAACCAGAAGTTTTGCATCTTTTTGCTCTTTTTTTAAATCTGAAAAAGCTTTAAGGATCACAGCTTCTTCGCCTTTATGCGTACTTGCCGCACAGACAAGTAAAGCAGATGGTTTCTCTAAGACTTTTGAAGCAGAAGGTAGTTGAGAAAGTTTAATATTCCCCGTTACAAGAACATTTTTTGCTCCTAATAATTCCAAACGCTCTTTATCTAACTCTGTTTGTGCGTACACTTCATCGATATGCTTAAATATCTGCCTGTAAAGCCATGCTATCTTTTCATACTTTGGAAAAGAGCGGTCAGACATACGTGCATTAATAAGCAGGGTTTTGGCTCCTCTTTTTTGTGCTAACACAAAAAGCAAATACCAAAATTCCGCTTCCATGACAACCAACGCTTTTTGTGGTTTTAGCCAGCTAAAAAGCAAAGGTTCAAAAGGTAAATACCTACTCTCTTTCGTATATTCATTCACCGCTCCAAACCCTGTTTGGGTGGTGGTACTCATACGCAATATCTCTTTAGGCAAGTTATCCACTAAAGGTTTAATCGCTTTTGCTTCACCAAAACTACAAGAATGGAACCAAATACCGTTTGGTTTTAACGGTCTGTTTTTCCATAAAAAAAATCTTGCAGGGATGGAGTCTTTGTATTTTGTTTTAAATGAGAATAAAAATAAAAGAGGTAAGGCTGTAAAGTAAATAAGTACGGAGAATAAAAAATAAAAGAAAAAAAATATTTTATTCATTCAGTCTCCATCCGCATAGGGTGGGTTTACCCACCATTAGGCAAAAATACTTCATCAAAGGTGAGTAAACCCACCCTACAATTACGCTTCCGCTGTTACAGGCTCAATGTAAAGTATTCTTCCACAGTGAGGGCAGTTACTGATTTCGTCTGCTTTGATCACTTCTGAGTACGTTTTGTCATTAAGTTTCATATAACATCCGTAACATGCCTGTTTTTTAACAGGTACAACCGCTGTATTACCAGCCCAAATACGGATCTTTTCATAAAATTCAAGTACTTTTTGTTCAATATTTCTACTGAGTTTTTCTCTTTTTACAAAAAGTTCACTTTTACTTTTTTCAATTGCTGTTCTTTCTACAGTTGCAGCATCATTGATCTCAGTAAATTCTCCTGAAAGTGCCGTTACTTTTTCGCTTGCTTCATCTAAAAGTGCTTTTTTAGTTTCATTGATACCCTGAAGTCTTTCAATCTCTTCATTGGCAAAAGTCATTTTCTCTTTTGCAATATCTTCTTCCAAAGAGAGTGCTTTCATCTCTTTTTCTGTAGTAATATCTTTAGACTTTGCAGCATTTAAAGTGAGTTGTTCATTGAGTAATGCCAATTGCTCATCAAATGTTTTAACTCTTTCTTCATTTTCAGCTATGTCTGCATTTAATGTATCAAGTTCACCTTGTGCAGCATCGATCTTTTTTTGTATTCTTGCTACTTTTTTATCTGCAGCTTCTAATTGTGGTGTATAGCTGTCAATGGCTTGGTCATTTTTTGAAAGCTCTATAAGCTCATTTAAGTGTTTGTTCAATCTCTGTCCTTTTGGAGTTTAAGGGTGTTTCTGTAGTACACTTTTTGAGTGTCTCTGCAGAGTTTAATAACCAATTTTAGTACGTTTCAGTATAAAATGGGTTTTTAGAATTCGCAATTATAGCTAAAATAGGTAAAACTTTCAATTCATCCATTATTATCTCTGCAAAAAACTTCTCAGACTCATAGTGTCCGATGTCCACCATCATCAAATTCTCACTCATCGCTTTCATCGCATCATGGTACTTGATATCGCCTGTTAAAAAACAGTCTGCTCCTACCTCATCCATCAATGACGCTCCTGCACCTGTCGTCAAAGAGATGGAAGTAATGGTCTCTTTTTTACCTATAACTTTTAATGTCGGCAAATTCAATTTTTCTTTCAAAAGGTTCAAAAGTTCTTTGTAGTTCCACTTGCCTTTGGCTGTACAAACAAAAGGGTCTTGTGATTCAAGTTTAAAACCTAACACTTTTTCAAACACATATTGATTCAGATGTGTTTGATCAAAGTTTGTATGAAGTGCTACAAGTGACTGCTTTTTGAGTATCATTTTTTCTATCAGGTTTGAAGGATATTTTGCAAAATCAAGTTGTGTCATTTTGCCAAAAATAAGCGGATGATGTACCACAAAAAGAGTCCCCTCTTTTGCCTGTTCTATCATCTCAGAATCTACATCCAAAGAGACAACGATCTGCGATACTTCACGTGACATATCTCCCACGATCAATCCAGAGTTATCCCATTTTTCTTGAAGTTCAAAAGGACTGACTTTGTCTAAAAAATCGTATATTTCTTGTAATTTCATATTGTATCCTACATACTCATGCAATAAAAAACGTGCAGGATGGGTAAACCCACCTACACGTTATCCAGTAACCCTTTTATTTCTCTCTTCTTCCTGAGCCTTATAAAGCTGAGCACAGCCAATAGAAAGCTCTCTCACCTTCAAAATATAGTTCTGTCTCTGCGCCTGAGAGATAGCCTTTCTCGCATCAAGTACGTTGAATGCATGAGAAGCCACCATACACTGATCATACGCAGGTAATGGAAGCCCTGCATCCAAACAGACTTTACACTCATTTGAAGCATCTTCAAAATGTTGGAACAAATTCTCAACATTGGCTACTTCAAAATGGTACTTAGAGAACTCATACTCTGTCTCTTTATGTACATCACCATAAGTAGTAATGGTATCACCCATTTTATTCCATACAAGGTCATAGACTGAGTCTACACCTTGCAAGTACATAGCAAGTCTCTCTGTACCATAAGTAATCTCTATAGCCACAGGATCACAAGCAATGCCTCCTACTTGTTGAAAGTAAGTAAACTGTGTCACTTCCATTCCATCAAGCCATACTTCCCAACCAAGACCCCATGCACCAAGTGTAGGAGACTCCCAATTGTCTTCTACAAAGCGGATATCATGCTCTTGCAGGTTCAAGCCTAAATACTCAAGCGACTTTAAATAAATCTCTTGGATATTGTCAGGACTAGGTTTAATCAGTGCTTGAAACTGATAATATGCTCCCAAACGGTTAGGATTCTCTCCATAACGCCCATCGGTAGGACGACGCGAAGGTGCTACATAGGCAGCAGACCAGGGCTTAGAGTCAAGGCTTCTTAGTAGTGTTGCAGGGTGAAATGTCCCTGCCCCTGAAGGGATATCATAGGGTTGCACAATGTTACACCCTTGATCTGCCCAATACTGCTGAAGCTTTAGTAGCATCGTACTAAATGTTATTGCATCTTTATTCATTTATATATTCTTTATATTAAAGTATTGTTTCTATTTCAGAAGAGTCAAGCTCAACTTTTTTTGCTTTTGAAATTCTATCTTCTTGGAGTTTCACTTTAAGTTCATCATCCTGAAGTGCCATGATTTGAATAGCTAGATATGCAGCATTAACTGCCCCTGCCTTACCAATAGCTAAAGTTCCAACCGGCATACCTGCTGGCATCATCACGGTACTTAAAAGAGCATCCTCTCCTTTAAGTGGTCCAGACTCCATAGGTACACCCAAAATAGGTTTCGTTGTGCTTGCTGCTAATGCACCTGCAAGGTGTGCTGCCATACCTGCTGCTGCGATGAACACTTGTGCGCCTTTAGCTTCTGCCTCTTTCATATATGTTTTTGTTCTCTCTGGACTTCTATGTGCTGAAGAGATGATAAGTTCATATGCTACACCAAATTTTTTAAGTGTATCTGCACATTCCGACATAATACTGTAGTCACTTTTGCTTCCCATTACGATTGATACGAATTTCATTATTTTATTTCCTTTGTGTTTTATTGTATTTTTTGCTCTAACTTTACGGGAGTAGAGTCTTCCGTAAGTCCTTTTTTTTCCAATGCTTCTGCAATCTTGCGTCTTAAGATGGTATACCCTGGCAGTTTTGTAGGTAACACTATATCATTCACATTACCACTATGTACACATTCTAACTCTTTACCGTCTTTCGTTGTAAGTTTTTTAAAAATGAGCCAATACTGTCCTGCTATCTCATCTATCTTTCCAATGTCATTATCTACCAGATCAACTGTAAGTCCTACGGGAAGTACAATCTCTACTGCATCACCCAAACAAGTCTTGTCTTTACACTTCCATGTAAGACCATTTTCACTTACAAGTCCTGCAACTTGATGGGTACCATATTGAATTGAGAACTCATTTGACTCAGTGTCATTTCTATCAAATGGTCGTGAAAGCAAATATGCATCAGTAAATCCACGGTTTTGTGTAGTACCTAACTCTCTTTGGTAACGTTTTTCATCGAAGTCATTTGCATAATAGTCATCTATCGCATGACGATATGCTTTGGTAACTACTCCCGCATAGTATGGGGATTTAGTACGTCCTTCTATCTTTAAAGAATCTATGACACCTGATTTCATGATTTCATCTACATGAGATGCCATATTCATATCTTTGGCATTCATTATGTAAGTACCAATACCCTCTTCTTCATCCAGTCTAAAAGTAGTTCCAGACTCAGGGTTATGCGCATAGATCTCATAAGGGAACCTGCAATCATTCGCACAAGATCCACGGTTAGGTACACGTCCCGTTTGCAATGAAGAGATAAGACAACGCCCCGAGTAAGCAAAACACATGGAACCATGCACAAATATCTCCAATTCCAAATCTGGAATATGATTTTTGATCGCTTCACAATCTTTCAGACTTATCTCACGTGCCACGATGATCCGTTTTACACCTAAGTCATAATAAACCTCGGCATCCATGGCATTCATTACATTGGCTTGAGTGGAAAGATGTATGGGAATATCAGGTGCGATCTTTGCTGCGATCTTCACAACACCCGGAGAAGAGACAATAAGCGCATCAGGTTTGAGTTCTGCAATTTTCGAAATATGGTTTTCATAGAGTTTCATTTGTGAATTAAAAGGAAATGAATTGACCGTAGAGTAGACTTTTTTACCACGTTCATGCGCATACGTTATACCTGCCGCATAGGATTCCATGTCAAACTCTTTACCAGAACGTATACGCAGAGAAAAAGTACTTGTACCCCCGTATACTGCGTCAGCACCATAATTTAGAGCGATTTTCATCTTCTCCAAATTACCTGCTGGTGCTAAAAGTTCTACTTTGTTTTGATCTGTCATCTTGTTCCTAGGATATTAAAGAGGATTAATTTTGCTCTTATTTTATCCTATTAGTGGTAAAAAATAGTTTTTTTTAAACTTATAAAGAGGGATCATGCTATCTGGTTATCATATATTAAATCTTTGCATGCAAGATTTTAGATATTATCTCTTTATTAGAAACAAGTGCATCTACCACTTTTGGATTAAATTGTATACCGGATCTACTTCTAATATATTCTACAATTTTTTTATATTCCCATGCCTCTCTGCCTGGTCTTTTTCTAAAGAGTGCACCTACAGTATCTGCCACTGCCACTATACCCGAAGCTATACTGATGTCATAAGATTTTTTTTGCGAAGGATACCCTCCACCATCCCACCATTCATGATGTTCTAGAGAAATAACAGATGCAAGATCTGTGATAGGTAAACCTTGTGCTTTCAAAATAAAGTGCCCAATGACCGTATGGTTCTTAACCACTTTAAACTCTTCAAAACTTAATTTTTCTTCTTTAGCGTATATCTCTTTACAGATCATCACATTGCCTATGTCATAAATTTTTGCAGCCTCTTCCAATCTATTACAATATCTAACATTAAGTCCTAGCAACTCACCCAATGCTCTACTTATCTGTGCTATTTTACTTTTGGGTTTACCATGTGCGACAAGAGACTCTGCAAACATCTTTATCATCTCTCTTTCAAGAATAATATCATCTTCCAAGATCGTGTCACGTAATTGAGATATCTTCATTTCAAGAGATTTTTTATGTTCCATTTTAAAAATCTCTACTGTATTAGTATCCATAGACTTTGTCATATGAGTATCTCCTATTGTAAAATAAATTGTAGAAAAAAGAGAGATGCGATTTAAAAAATATCTCTCAAATCATTTTCTAAAACAAGTATAAAATAAAAATGTCAAAAAAATGTCAGCTTTTATGCTAAACTATGACAAAAAAGAATTTTAAATGAGAATAGATTTACATAACCATACCATACGGTGTAATCATGCGGAAGGTACTGTTGATGAGTACATCCAAAGAGCCATAGAACTGGGTATAGATATTTACGGGTTTTCCGAACATGCACCTATGGATTTTGACCCTGATTACCGTCTTGCATTTGAAGAAATGGATGCCTATAGAGATGATGTGCTAAAGGCTAAAGAAAAATATAAAAATGATATCACTATCCTTCTAGGCTATGAAGTGGACTGGCTACCCGGACATATGGATGATAGAGTACTGAATGCAGATGTGGACTACCTTATAGGCTCTGTACACTTCATAGATAAATGGAGTTTTGACAACCCTGAATTTCTTGCAGACTGGAAAAACAAAGACATTGATGAAATATGGAAAGCCTACTTTGAAGCTACAGAAGCCATGGCTAAGTCTGGAAAGTTTGACATCGTCGGACATTTAGACTTGATAAAAGTATTTAAATTTATGCCAAAACAAGATACACGGATCCTTGCAAAAAAAGCGTTACAGGCCATCAAAAGATCTAATATGGTCTTAGAACTCAATGCAGCAGGCCTTCGTAAACCTATAGGAGAGATATACCCTTCCAGATCACTTCTTGAAGTGGCCTATGAACTTGATATCCCTATTACTTTTTCCTCTGATGCCCATGCTGTAGAGCAAGTAGGCTTTGCTTATGAGCAAACTACAAAGATGGCAAAAGAGATAGGATACACAAGAGCTGTTACTTTTCAAGGGCGTGATAAAGAATTGATTACTTTTTAGGCACAAACGCTGATACACCTAATTTTTAAATGGCTATAATTATAGGATAAAATTAAATTTTAGGAGAATTACATGGGTAAATTTGTAAACAACATTGCAGAATACAAGAAATTTTGTGAAGAGA
>QMKT01000056.1 GCA_003646505.1 Campylobacterota bacterium | reverse complement strand
AGATATGATGCTTCAAGCATAGGCAGGGTTATCTCAGTTGAAAGGGTACGTTATGGAAATTTATTTTTCAGTACTGTTTTTAATACTTGGAAGTATGAGAGTTACGATTATGTGGCTTGATTATAAAGAGTGTAAGAAGCACAAGGACACAGACAAAAACTAAGTGTTTAGTCTCACAAGATGTAGGAAGCTGTAACTTCCTACATTTCTGTGTACCCTTTCCAAAATTGTACAACAATAATCTTATATGAAAATAAAACCAAACCTAAATCAAACTTGGCAGAGTCTGCCAAATATGTACGTTAATTGTATGCCAACAGCTAACTATTTAATTTATAAAGACTTGTTTATAGGGGATAGTGCTAGAATTCAATAGGGTTCAAGTCCCTCTCGATCCATAGACTTTTTAATATAATCACCTTCATTTAATTAATGATGAATATAATAATCCTATGAATAATAAAAAAAGATTAAATAAAGCTATTAAATCTGCAAGAGAAATAAATGAAATGGTATCTTTGATACTAGATAAGACTAAAATTGACTATTCTTCACTAGAGAATGCTGATAAAATAATCAATGAATATAATAAAGTCATTTTTGCATATCTATCAATAATCATAGAACATCACCGATCAATAATAGAATTAACTAATGTTAGACAATTATCAGCACTTGCTCTTATGAGACCATTATATGAATCATATATACGTACTGTTTGGTTAACTTCATGTATATCAGAAAAAACTGTTAAAGCTTCTCTTCAATTATTTCATGAACTAGAAGATGGTAAATTCCCAACTTTAAGAACTATGTGTGAAGATATTGACATAATATTTAATATAAAAGGAAACGAGGAAAATTTGAATGCTTTTGCACGTGAGTTAGAAGTTAATAAAAGGTTGTTACATAGTTATACTCATGGTGGTGCTCACTTAATTGCCATAGTTAATCATCATCAGGACAGATACACATATAAGGAGATGATGGACGTACTTAAAGTTATAAATGATTATATACTTGGAGCGACTCAAGCTTATCTAGGCACACTAGAAAATGTAGACTTGGCTGAAGAAGTACTGGCAATATTATGGAAAAAAATAATATAAAATAAAAGTTTCAAAAAACCTATACTGTAAGTTTTTCTTTTCGTTAGAAACTAAGATTTACATAATAAAATAATTGTCAGTGAAATTGTCAGTAAGTAACGCCCATTATCTACTGACATTTGATTTTTTTGTTTTAGTTAAAAGGCTATGAACCGCCTAATCTATCGAGTGTTGTAAGGAAATAGACAAAATATTAGATTCGGTTCGAATCCTGATGGGTGTACCACTTCTTTTCATTCGATGTACCTGATGTGCACCTCACTCAAATCACGTAAAACTTGAATACAACTAAGATGAAGACACTTTATAATACTTCAAGCGTCTTAAATTGTTTTATTTAAACTATTTTGTATATCCATAATATGGTCTAGAGTAGGGTGCTACGTAACTGTTACTGTCAAAGTCATACCCGAGAGGAACATAAGTGTATGGTAATTGATAGTAGTTGAACACTTTACTGGTTTTAATCCAGCCCATAGATGCAAGTACTTCAGATACATTGATACCAATCCCAACATATATCACTCTTTCTTTTTGATCATAGGCACTATAGTTGTCATATCCTCGTGTATAGTACCCTAGATGAAGTTCACCGAAACGCATAAAGCTTGATTCCATACTTTCAAATCCACTGAATTTTAGAGCTAAAAGGTACTTCATGGAGTTGTATTCGGTAAAGATATCTGCATCACCCTCAAAGTTAGGTACATACTCCAAACGAAGGTCCAGTTTTTCTTTAAGTGAGGGGTACTTTTCCCGTAAATAGTAAAATCCTGCACCAAGGGTGTTCATGACTATATCTTCATAGGAAAAGCCTTGAGTCTCACTGAAGGAGTCCCCTATTTCCATCATCCCTTGAAATATCCAGGAGGTGAGAGGACCATAGATCATGGATTCTTCTTCATTCATACCCCAGTACTCATAGAGGGATGCAAAACCAAGAGACAAAAGATAGGTAGTGTATACATGACCAAGTTTATCAGCACCACCATACTTTGTATCGTCCCCAAACCATCCCTCATCACCTGCAACAGGATCAATTGTAAAATAATCCCAGAATGCTACACCCCATGCAGTTACAACAGCAGCGCCTATGAGGTTTGTATAGATGACTCTATTGCGCAGTTCTTCATCTGTGAGGGGTTTTTCAGTGGTATAATCGGTGGTATAGGTTTTAGCAGCAGTTATATTGAAATCAAAATCTTTTGCTTGACCGGCTATGAGAGAAGTGCTAAGTGCGAGGATTAAAAGGATATTTTTGATGGAATGCTCTTTTTTCTGTATTTAAAGTATAGATTATAGCGTAATCCTCTTAGAAAATTCACACCAAGCCCTAACCAAAATTATATTACAATGGCAGAATATATTTACGGAGTCTTTACTATGAAAATCTTACTCATTAACGCTAATCCTGTTGTCTCCAGACTGCTTGCACTTTGTACTCGAGACACACATCTGATGTTGGATGAAGTGACAGGATTGGATGCGGTGAAAGATGTTGTGTATGATCTTGTTTTTGTAGATGATGGCTCTTATGTGGATGCTATTGATGCTTTTCTTGAAGAAGGGGACATAAGAAAAAAAATATTTATTTCTTATATTAAAGATACGGTAGAAGGTTTTGATGAAAACATCAGAAAACCATTTTTACCTTCACAAATAATCAAAGTGATCGAGAGTGTAGACATGAGTGCTGCAGAGGATGAGCGGTTAGAGAAACACTCTATCTTTCCTTTGGCTCCAGAAGAACCGACTATAGAAAAAGAGAGGGAACTTTCTATTTTTACCCCTGAAATAGAGTATGATATAGAAGAAGAGGTTTTGGAGTTAGCAGATGAGATGCTTATAGAAAAAGAGGAACCTGAATCTTTAGAAGGGTTACCCCTGGAAGTACTTGACAGTAACGAAATTGAAAAGATAAAAGCACTTTTAGATATGGATGAGGAGACAGAAGAAGTAGAAGATCTGAGCGAAGCTGAAGTGCATTATCGTAAGGTTGAGGTGATCAAGGAACAACTGATCTCGGAAGGGTTGGAAATATTGGATGAGGATGAGATCATCAATGTCCTGAACACTAAAACAAAAGAAAAAAAAGCACTTAAATGCAAAAAGAATAAATTGAAGCATAAGAAAGCTCAGAAGAAGAAGCAAGACACGTTACATTGTAGTAAAGAAGAGCTGTCTCAACTTGAATCGGCTATGACTCAAGCACTGATAAGTCTTAAGCCAAAAAAGATCAAGAAGTTTTTAAAGGGGAAAGAGATAGAACTAAAAATAAAACTAGAGGACAATGATTAATGCAAAAAGGTGCAATTTTGGTTCTCTCTGGACCAAGCGGTGCAGGTAAAAGTACTATTATCTCTGCTGCTTCGGAAAATATAGGTGAATATTATTTTTCTATCTCAACCACAACTCGTAAGTCAAGAATGGGTGAAGAAAATGGACGTGATTACTTTTTTGTGACAAAAGAAGAATTTGAAGAAGATATCAAAGCAGGAAATTTTCTGGAGTATGCACAGGTGCATGGTAACTACTATGGAACTTCTCTTAAGCCGGTCAGAGAAGCACTTCAGGCAGGAAAATTGGTGATCTTTGATATCGATGTACAAGGTCACAGACTGGTACGTGCAAAAATGAATGATATTACGACTTCTGCTTTTATCACACCGCCAACATTGGCTGCGCTTGAGCAAAGACTTCGAGCACGCTGTACAGATGATGAAGCAGTGATCGTGAATCGCATTAAAAATGCAAAAGATGAGATTACTGCAGTAGGCGAGTATGACTTTACCATCATCAATGATACAGTAGAGATTGCAGCAAAACAATTTGTGATCGTTGCTAAAGCTGCTAGATTGAAACAAAGTAGTGAAGATGAAGAAAAATTTATCACACAATGGTTAGCAAATAACTTATATTAAATAAATTCGAGTATAATAATTCAAATTAATGCTCATAGTAGCGAAATTAAAGGATTAACATGGGTATGCCAAGTATGCCAGAACTATTGATTGTATTGGCAATCGTCGTGCTTGTTTTTGGAGCAAAAAAGATTCCAGATCTTGCAAAAGGTATGGGAAAAGGTATTAAGGACTTCAAAAAAGCAATTAAAGATGATGAAGAAGAGCCTAAAGAAATTGCAACTAAAGAGACAGATGCAACGGAAACAAAGATAGAAGAGAAAAAAAGCGAAAACGTTTAAAAAAGTACTGAACGTTCTACGTTCAAGAATATTCAAATCTCGTTCCCATCGTCTCGATGGGAATGCATACTTAGCTTTATAAGCAAAGAAACTCCCCTTACTCAATAATGCTGTATATGCATTCCCACGCAGAGCATGGGAACGAAAAAATACGGAAAATAAATGAAATTAAAACTACACATCAATAACGTGATAAAAGATGCTTTTTTCAGAGCAGGTATAGAGCATGAACCTATGAGTGTATCTGAATCAACGAAAGCAGAGTTTGGTGATTTTCAGTTTAACGGTGCAATGGCACTGTCAAAAAAGTTAGGTAAGAATCCCAGAGAGATCGCGGGAGATATTATTGAGAGCCTAGACTTAAGCGGTATTATTAGTAAAGCGGAGATCGCGGGTCCTGGGTTTATTAATTTATGGATCAACCCTTTATGGATCTCAGAACAATGTCAAGCTGCAGTGAATGATGAGAGGTTAAGTATTGCCAAAACTGAGACTCCGATCAGAGTTGTGGTTGATTACTCTGGTCCCAATATGGCTAAACAGATGCATGTGGGACACTTACGTTCAACCATCATAGGGGATACACTTGCCAATTTACTGACTTTTTTAGGTGATGAGGTGATACGCCAAAACCATATTGGAGACTGGGGTACACAGTTTGGAATGCTGATCGCGTATCTTGAAGAGATAGGTGAAGACGGTTCTGTGAGCCTGAAGGATCTCGAACAGTTTTATAAGGATGCCAAGGGACGTTTTGATGCAGATGCTGCATTTGCAGATAAAGCCAGAGAGTACGTGGTGAAAATTCAAAGTGGAGATAGACACTGCTTAGAGCTTTGGCAAAAGTTTATTGATATTTCTTTAGGACATTGTGAAGATATCTATGAAAAACTTAGCGTAAAACTTACACGTGAAGATGTACGTGCAGAGAGCTTTTACAATGATGATCTCTCTAAAGTAGTGGAAGATCTGGCTGCTAATGGTACACTTCAGGAAAGTAATGGAGCACAGTGTGTCTTTTTAGAAGGTGATGAAGTACCGGTTATTGTGCAAAAAGGAGATGGTGGGTATCTTTATGCAACCACAGACCTTGCTGCCTTGCGTTACAGAGCACAGACCTTGCAGGCAAAACGTATTTCTTACGTCGTGGATGCGAGACAGGCTGGACACTTTAAACAAGTGTTTAGGGTGGCGAAAGAATCAGGCTTTGTACCAGAAGATGTGAACTTGGAGCATGTTGGTTTTGGTACCATGATGGACAAGAGTGGTAAACCATTTAAAACACGTGATGGTGGTACAGTAAAATTGATCGATTTGCTTGATGAAGCAGTAGTAAAAGCAAAAGAAGCTATCAAAAACAAAGGGGATTATACATCCGATGAGATAGAAACACTCGCTAAAATCATCGGTATTGGTGCAGTCAAATATGCCGATCTTTCCATCAACCGTGAATCAAACTACATTTTTAACTGGGATAAAATGTTGAGTTTTGAAGGAAATACTTCTCTTTATATGCAGTATGCTTATGCAAGGATACAAAGTATTTTTAGAAAATACGATGGTGAGATAAAAGGTGAGATCATTATAAGTGATGTCTTGGAACATCGTTTGGCCGTTATGTTATTGCGTTTTGAAGATGTGTTGACACGTGCAGCGACAGATACCTCTCCTAATCAGATTACAACATATTTGCATGATCTTGTAACGCTCTTTATGCGTTTTTATGAACAAAATCCTATTTTGAGATCAGATGTGGATGAAAAAATAAAAATGAGCCGTTTACAATTGGCAGACTTAACAGCTAAAACGATCAAACAAGGTTTAGAGCTACTTGGCATTGAGGTTGTAAACAAGTTATAATGACATTAATGTAGAAGGAGGTGGGGATGAAAGCTTTGATCATTTTGGCAATATTGGCTACATTAGCCATACTCTTTTTTCTTTATAGCAGAAATAAAGATCTTAAAAAACTTGTGATTGGGTTGGCAACCTTTGGCGCGATCATCTCTTTGGCTGTTTTAGGAAATCTAACAAGACAGGTGATGCCTATTTTCATGACACATATTATTCTGATCATACTTTCATGGGGTGGTTTATTGGTATATTTACTAAGAGATAAATATTATTGGTGGATTATCTTTTCACCTGTGATAACGATAGGATTATTTTTAGTGTTAGAGTTTTTGACAGGGTCTGGACACGAACTATCTTAGATAAACGACAAGAGTTTGTCGTTTATGAATATTTTATGCAGGGTCGATGTCTTTATTTTTCTGATTTTCAACCAGTTCGCTTAAAAATGTTTCCAGTGAATAACGTTGTCTGTATTCAGGTATCATGATATGAACGAGAATATCTCCAAGGTCACCTACTGCCCACTCATCACTGGTGTCTGATGCAAGGAATGAATCGCCTTGTGCTCTTAACTCTTTTTTAAGATGTTCAAAGAGTGCTATGGTATGTTTTCCATTGAGAGAATTTGCAATGACTACACGTTTTGCTATGTAATCGGCATCTTCAAGGTTAAATACTTCTATCTCTTCTGCTTTTTTATCGTCCAGTAAGTTTACGATACTGGTTATTCTTTCGTCTATTGTCATATGGTGTTGCCCTTCTAGTATATGTTTGACAGATCTTTTGATCTTTTCGTCAATAAATTGTAAATTTTTTGTTTCTCTTATTTGGGTTGAACTCATAGGCGCTTCTATAGGCAGTAACTGCCATTTCCTAAGTTCATCCGTATCTAAATGATGATTACCGCGTGTTGCTATAACCCAGGTTATTGTTTCATTTAGCCATTCAAATGCATGCCATTTTGTCACTGATGACAGGTTGTCAGATCCTATGATAAGATACTTGACATCGTATGCCTGGTTAAAATGTTTTACAGATTGTGAGGTTACTGTACTTTTTCCTTCTTTTATCTCATAATCATCTACTTTTACACGGGCCATGTGGTCAAAGAGTGTTTGACACCATAAAAATCGCGTATGGGCATCTGCCAGTGTGGATGTCTTAAAAGGGTTCAGGTAAGCAGGTACGACAAGCAGTTGATCAATTTGCAAGTTTTCTATAGCCTTTTCAACGATAAGTTGATGCCCTATGTGGGGAGGGTCAAAACTTCCCCCAAAGAGTGCTATAGTAGGCTTTTGATGATTAACCAAATACTAACCTCATTTACTGTAAAATTGCGTAATTTTAGCATAATAATCATAAGGGGAACGCATGGCTGTAAAAGTAGCAATTAACGGACTGGGAAGAATAGGTAGATGTGTGGCACGTATCATCGCAGATAGAGATGATATTGAGCTTGTTGCCGTGAATGCTTCTGGTACGGAAGAGATGATCCAATATAATGTCAAATATGATTCTGTACATGGAACAAGCCATGATGTTACTGTAGCCAATGGCTATCTTAATATCGGCAAGACCAAAGCAAAGATCTTTGCAGAGCGTGACTTGTCAAAGATCGATTTTGCTTCTTGTGGTGTAGAACTTGTTCTTGAATGTACAGGTGCCTTTTTAACTGCTGAATCTGTACAACCGTATCTAGATAACGGTGTTAAAAAAGTGCTTTTCTCTGCACCCGCGAAAGATGATACAGCTACCTTTGTTCTAGGCGCAAATGCAGAAGAGTATGCAGGTCAGGCGATCGTTTCAAATGCCTCTTGTACAACCAATGGTTTGGCGCCCGTTGCAAAAGTTCTGGATGATGCTTTTGGTATTGAAAATGGTTTGATGACTACGATCCACAGTTATACTTCTTCTCAGCCGATTTTGGATGGTAAGCATAAAAAAGATCCAAGAAAAGGACGTTCTGGTGCAGTGAACTTGGTACCTACGACCACTGGTGCAGCAAAAGCTATTTCTAAAGTATTGCCAAATCTTGCAGGAAAAATAAATGGTCAGGCGATCAGAGTACCAACACCGGATGTTTCTATGGTTGACTTAACAGTTACTTTAAATAAAAATGTGACTGTGGCTGATGTGCAAGCAGCATTTAAAACAGCGAGTATGGGTTCTCATAAAGGAATTTTGGGTGTAGATGAAGAATATAGGGTCTCTCAGGACTTTGTAGGTGAATCACTTAGTACCGTTGTTGCGCAAGATACTATTCAAGTGATAGGCGATAACATGGTAAAAGTACTCTCTTGGTATGACAACGAGTGGGGATACTCCTGTCGCCTGGTAGATATGGCTGTATATATAAGCAAGGAAGCATAGTTGAAGACATTAAAAGATTTAGATGTAGATGGTAAAAGAGTATTCATAAGATGTGACTTTAATGTCCCTAAGGATGAGTTTGGAAATATTACAGATGACAGAAGGATACGTTCTGCATTGCAGACGATACGTTACTGCATAGACAGAGATTGTAAGATTATTCTGGCTTCACACTATGAACGACCTGAGCCGGGGAAATACGAAGAGAAGTTTTCGTTGGTACCTGTGGCTAAAAGACTACATACACTACTTAAAATAAAAAGAGATATTTTTATGGCTGAAGATGTTGTAGGTCCAGATGCATCAGCAAAGGCGGCTAAAATGGAACCTGGAGATGTTCTTTTACTCGAAAACCTTCGTTATGAGGCAGGGGAAACAACAAATGATGAGAATTTTGCAAAACAGTTAGCAGATTTTGCAGATATATATATTAACGATGCTTTTGGTGCGTGTCACAGAAAACATGCCTCTATTCACGCCATAACAAAATTCTTTGATGAAGATCATAAAGCAGCAGGTTTTTTGATGGCAAAGGAAGTTAATTTCTTTTCTAAAGTACTTGAAAAACCTGTGCGTCCTTTTGTGGCAGTTGTTGGAGGCTCTAAAGTGTCTGGTAAACTTCAGGCACTTACAAATCTTATTACCAAAGTAGACAAAGTCATCATCGGCGGGGGTATGGCCTTTACTTTTTTGAAGGCACATGGACATGAAGTGGGTAATTCACTTGTAGAAGATGATTTGTTAG
Organism: Campylobacterota bacterium; assembly: GCA_003646505.1. Taxonomy (GTDB): domain Bacteria; phylum Campylobacterota; class Campylobacteria; order Campylobacterales; family Sulfurovaceae; genus Sulfurovum. Next base: position 420 of record QMKT01000056.1, on the reverse strand, counting down.
AAGAAGCAAACAGTATTGTTAAAAAAGCAAAAGCACTGGGTGTAAAATTTTATTTACCGGTTGATGTGGTAGCAGCAGCTGAATTTTCAGAAAATACGACAGTAAAATTCCTCCCTGTGCAAGAGATACCAAAAGGATGGATGGGACTGGATATCGGTCCGGCGTCTTCGAGACTGTTTCGTGAGGCATTAAATGATGCACAGACCATTATGTGGAATGGTCCTATGGGAGTATATGAAATGGACAGATACTCTAAAGGGAGTATGGCCATGTCAAATAACATCGCACAAACACATGCCACAACGATCGTTGGGGGTGGAGATACAGCAGATGTTGTACAGCGTTCAGGTGATGCAGAGGAGATGACCTTCATTTCTACTGGGGGTGGAGCCAGCTTGAAACTTATAGAAGGCGCAATTT
>QMKT01000055.1 GCA_003646505.1 Campylobacterota bacterium | reverse complement strand
GACACAGTATCACTCTGATCTTTGCTACGTTTATGGGTATCTCTGCAAATTATTATTTGATTGATGCAGTCATTGCTTTAAGTGTTATCTATAAAGCTTTTGACAATAACAAAGGTTTTCAAAACTATTTAGGTGTTAAATCTCCAAACTTATTGGTTATGGTTCTAATATTTGGACTTATACATGGTTTTGGACTCTCTACAAGACTACAACTCTTACCACTTGGTGAGCAAAATTTTGATATGTTTTTGAAGATAATCTCATTCAATATAGGTGTAGAGGTTGGGCAAATACTTGCTCTTATTGTTATGCTTTCGGTATTGATTCAATGGAGAAAAAGAGCATCCTTTTTACAACACTCAAAAGTAGCCAATGATGCACTAATGTTTGCAGGTTTTATGTTATTTCTAATGCAGTTACATGGGTACATGCATACCGTGAATGAAGAAGAGTTTGGGTTTAATAGGGACGAGCATTATCATATCCATATGGATATGCAAAAGGCGCAACAAGAGGTTCAACAAAAAATACGTACATACGATAGTTTATAAAGGATAAAAATGATAAAAATAACAATAGTAACACTAGCATTAGGTTTAACAACAATAGTTGCTGGTAGTGGTCACTCACATGATGAAAATAGCCATAAAGGTCATGATCACTCGCAAAAAGAAAATACTCATGAAGGTCATGGCCACGCACATCATGTGAATCCTTATAAAAATGAAGTGAGTAAAAAAACCATTGAAAAATCCGCAAAGCAAGAAGTTCAAACTTTAGTAGCCCAAAAGAAAATTCCTAAAAGCTGGAAACATGTCCCCATTTCAAAGATAGGTAAAACGCACTATGGTGATACCGATGACTGGGTAGTAGGTTTTGATAATTTGAAAATAAAAAATAAAGAGAGACAAACGCTTTATATATTTGTAAGTGTGGGTGGGGAGATAAGAGGCGCTAACTATACAGGTAACTAAAAGAGCACCCTACTCTTGCTCCTCCTGTCCTCAGGTGGAGCATATATGACTATGTTGTTAATAACATTTATGTAGGCGCATTACACCAGAGGACTGGAGTAACGAGAAGATAAAACTAACTATTCCGTAAGTTCTTCAAGAATAGTTTTAACCATACCGTGAGTCTCACGAACTGTATCTGCTGTCTTTTTATCTGTAATATCAAGATCACTGATCCAGTTATCAATTGAAGGGAAAGCTATATGCGCTTCATCTTCATTTTTCTTTTTATAAATAACAACTGAGAAAGGTGCATAAGCACCAGCATCTGGGTGATTTTTTGATACTGGGTAAATTGCATTAAATCTAATAATAGAGTATGTATCAAAGAAATCATAATCAGCATGCTCTAGCGTGTAAGACTTTGGTATTAAAAAACCAACTGGTCCTAGTTCACTTTCAAACTCTTCTTTGAAACTATCTTTAGCATCTACATATGTGTCACCATCTTCAAGTTCAAACTCTATAGCAAACTCTGTAGTGAGTGGTTGTGAAGATTTAGTATTATGATTTACAGACAAATACTTTCCATTTGGCAGTGCTGCGTGAAGTGCTGTGTCTACTGCTTTAGCATACGCAATTAAATCCGGATCTGTTGCAGGAATTTTAGTAATTCTAGCCATACCAGCCAATGATAATGTAGAAATATTAATAGTATTTTTTGCAGCATCTTCATAAATTGACATTGATAAAGGTGTTATCATACCTATATTTGGATATTTTTCCATAAGAGTTGTAACTAGCTTAGGGTTGGTAAAGATCGCTAAATTGTAGTTTTTATGATGTACTTTTCCATATCTTTTTGAAAAAATTGAATTCATATCATTATTGACATCAACAATTACACCACTGTCAGTAAAAGCTTTTCCAATACTCTTCGCATTGATAGTGCCCTTTGTATTATCAACAGAAAATATTTGAAGATTTTGAACCTCTTCTGCATAAACACTTGTCCCTAGTAGTAAAAATGCACCTATAAAGACCTTTAAAAAATTTTTCATTATTATCCTTAAAATTAATATGATTGTATTTTACTATTATATTATTATAGAGACACTTGCAAATTCAACTGAAGCAATGAGTACATTACTTTTTATTTTACACAGATATTACATAAAAAATATGTTAATATATAATGAGTGTGGAACTATATACATGATAAAAGGATATTTATGTTCAAAAAATATATAGCAATAAGTTTGATATTCTCTTTATTTTCTTTTGCCAGTGATGAAGGTATTGAATACAGTGGTGTCATGGTAACTGCCACAGCAGATAAACAGGAAAAAATTTATCTAGTCAAACGTATTATCCCTGATACGTGTAATAATGTTCCTATAAATAATAAAATGCTTTGGACAGAAAATTTTGCACATGCAAGTGTACCTGAGGCATGTAAATCTACTTATGTACATACCAAAGGAAAGCTTCTTTCTATGCAGTTAGATATAGATCTGGAAACCTATGGTGAGCTGGAAGTTTTGTATTTCCTTAAAGAGATGCAGCATAATAAGAAAATGCTTCTAGTAGATAGTCGTAAAAAAAAGTGGTTTAGTTACCGTACTATTCCAGGTGCGATAAATATGCCATTTCATTACTTTGAAGAAAAAGATGATTATGAATTCCATTTTAAATATGCTTTAGCATATTTGGGTGTCCTCATGCAAAAGAATGGAGAGTATGATTTTTCTAAGGCTAAAACATTAGTACTGTTTTGTAATGGTCCTTGGTGCAACCAGTCACCACGTATGGTTTTTGCACTTTTAAAAATGGGTTATCCGGCAGAAAAATTAAAGTGGTACCGTGGAGGTATGCAAGATTGGCTTGGAGCCGGCATGACTTCTACACGAAAGTAATTATGAGAAACGATATAAGAGCCATTAAATCATCAACTTAACAGTGATGTTGAAGTGGTTTATATAAAAAACATACCGATGATAAGAAGTATAAAGGGAAGCAATGCCAGCATATAGATGCTCTGTTGTGTTTTAAGAGCTTTATAAACACCCCAAAAGAATAGTCCGACCCCCACAATAAATCCAATAGCCCAAGGCAATAAGATCGTTGGATTTTCAGTAGCAGAAAGGGAGAGTGTAATAAAAACAAAAAATAGAAAAACTTTGATCATTTATTCAAGTCTTCTTTCCCTAATCTATCAACCATTTTGATGCTATCTAAAGCATTATTGAGTATTTTTTTTGTAGAAGTAAGTGGCTTCATATGTAAGTTTGTTCGTTTTTTATCTAAACTCTCATCCATCAGTACAGACATAACTTCTTTTTCCAATTCTGCAATGATCTCATTCATTTTTTTTTCTATAAATTCTATATTCATATTATTTTGATTTAGGTCTAAATATCTTAATAACTTTTTCATCTGCTTCCATAAAGTGACCACCAATGAGATCAATACAGTATGGAACAGCTGGGAAAACGGCATCTAAACATTCTCTAATAGACTTAGGCTTACCCGGAAGGTTGATGACAAGTGATCCATTACAGATCCCCGCTGTTTGCCGTGATAATATGGCCGTAGGAACATACTGAAGACTCACTGCCCTCATCTGCTCTCCAAAACCAGGCAGTAGTTTTTGACAGACATTTTCTGTGGCTTCAGTGGTCACATCTCTCATAGATGGTCCTGTTCCACCTGTAGTAACAATAAGATCACAGTTCATATCACTTGAAAGCTCGATAAGTGTTGCCTCAATAAGGCTTTGCTCATCTGGTATACATCTATATTCGTACACACATTCATTGAGTAGATACTCTTTCATCGTGTCCATAATGGCCACCCCCGAAATATCTTCATAAATACCTTTTGATGCCCTGTCACTCGCAGTAATGACACCAATTTTAATTTTATCCATTTCTAATTTTCCCTTACTGATACTGTATAATTTGATGCATTATATCGTAATTGGAATATCATCTAACGGTATGGGCTCAGACAGGTAGTACCCTTGTGCATATTCAATGCCGAGTTCCTTAATTTCATTATAAACATTCTCATTACAGACGAATTCAGCAACAAGTTTAAAGTCTTTTTCTTTCGCGAAAGTTTGAATTGTTTTAGCAATGATCTTACTGTTTTCAGATTTATCTATAGTTTTAATAAAGGAACCGTCAATCTTCAATGTACTAATGGGTAAAAATTCTGTCTGTGCAAAGTTGGAACATTGTACACCAAAGTCATCAACAATAAACTCAATCCCTATAATATTATGTATTTTAAAAATTAGATCCCGTATCTCGTCAGAATTTGCGATTGCGCTAGATTCCAATATTTCCAAAGAAAGTAGTTTTGGATCTATTCCATAATCATCAATGCTACTTTGAATAAATTCAAACAATCCTTCATTATGGAATTCACAGTCACTTATATTAATACTATAATGATGTCCCGTTTTAGAAGCTTGTCTACATCCCTGATCAAACATAAATTTGAAGATATTATAAAGTTGCCCACTGTTTTTAGCGGCATCGAGAAACATATAAGGAGTGTACACTTCTTCATTGTCTTTAATGCGGACTAAGAGTTCATATTTATCGATACTCTTATCATTGATATTAAAAATAGGTTGGGCATATGCCATGATCTCATCATGCTCAAGCGCATGTTTAATAATTGGGGACCAGTGATTTGTATCATTTATTTGCTGAATTATCTTTAAATCATTGGAATAGTATCTAATTTGATTTCTTCCTAAATTACGGGCTTCTTTTAATGCCAGTTCTGCTTTTTTTAACACATCATCTTCCGTTTGATAGGCAACACCTATAGTCGTTTCAATGTATGTACTGAAACTTTCAGTCACAATCGAAAATTGAGAAATTTCTTCTTTGATCTTTTCTATGCTACGCGGAAGATTATCTAAATGCTCTTTGGTTGTGACAAGGGCAAATATATCATTGTTCAAATGATAAACTTTGTAAGTCTCACTATAATTGGTCTTCAAAAAAGCACCTAATTCTTTGAGCACATGATCCCCTACCTCATATCCATTGGTCTCATTAATATGGCTAAAACCAATGATATCAATGAGAATAAGGGTTTGATGTGATTCTTCTGAAAAATCTTCAATCAATTTGATACGGTTTGGTAATAAGGTTAATGCACTGGTAGTCATTTGCTTGTAAGTATCTTCATATTTGTGCTGAAGCTCTACCAATTGTTCATACTGTTTAATGCATGAACGAATGGTTGTATAAAGTCGTTCAAGTGTAAGCTCTGTTTTTTCTTTAAAGTCATTAATATCATAGTGCTGAATGACATGCATTGGAGGGAAATCATTGGCCTGTCCTGTACGGATGATCAATCTAATGAAATCATTGTTGAGTTCTTCTCTAATATAATTTACAAGGTCTAAACCTGCTTCGGGAGTTTCCATCACAACATCTATGAGAGCCAAAGCAATGTCATGATGTTCATTAAGAATTATTTTTGCTTCAGAGGCACTATACGCAGTAAAAACTTCAAGTTCAAAATCAGAAAACTTCATCGACTCTAATGCAATATTTGTTATATCATGAACAGCTTGGTCATCATCAACAATGAGTATTTTCTGTATATTCTTTTTACTTAGAGTATGAGGTTTTTCTTCTTTTGCAAAAGTTAAATTAGCCATGTTTTACCTTTATAATTAATGGGTCAAGTCTGATAGTGAAACCTAAGCCATGAGGTGATACTTTCATAAGTTTTAAAGTACCTCCAAGCTGTTTGGTAATGAGGTTATAAATAATGTGTAAACCAAGTCCACTCCCCCCTTGTCCACGTTTGGTAGTGAAAAAAGGATCAAATATTTTTTTCTCATTTTCACTACTTATACCTTTACCATTATCTTGATACACAAGAATGAACTGATCTGTTAACGACATAGAGATATGAATCACATTATCTTCACCATCTTCTTCTGCTTCAAAACCATGCTTGATAGAATTCAAAATAAGATTTGAAAAGATCTGTGAAAAAATTCCGGGGTAGCTATCAAGAATTATACTCTCATCGATACTGTTTATTACTTTTACATTCTTCGCTTTTAAAGGTTTTTGAAAACTAAAAATAATACTATCTACATATTGTTTTAAGTTAAATTCACGTTGTTCTTCAGAGTGTTGATCAATAGAGATATCTTTAAATGACTTCACTAAAGTCACAGCATTACTTAATCTGTCACGAATAGTCTGCACTAATTTTTTCATAATATTCAAGTAGTCATTGAGTGCTTCTTCAGTCAGCATATCTTCTTTGTAACTTGATTCCAGTTTTTTAAGTTCATGGTCAATTTGTGAAATACCGGTAAGTCCTACACCCAGTGGTGTATTGATCTCATGCGCGATGCCAGATACCAAAGAGCCCAGAGATGCCATTTTTTCTGATTCTATGAGTATATTCTGCGTTTCTTCAAGTTTTTTCAAACTTTCCTGAAGCTCAAGTCTCACTTTTTCTTCTGTACTCACAAAGTAATAATAAAGACTAAAAATAATACCAATAACCAAAATAAAGTTGATAACAAAAAAGCCAACGATATAGCCTTCAGATAGTCCAATATCGTATGGCTTTGCATAGTGGTCTACCAGTCCACTGAAGATCATTAGTGCCATAAATAAAAAGAGCCAAACTAACGATTTACTTTTATCTCTCAGTGTAAAACTGCCAAATACGGCTATGACTGACCACAGAACATTCCCTCCGCTGGCAATAAAACCTCCAAGGAAAAACTGAAAGAAAAAAGGAAGTAACAAAGAGATAATGATTTGAATATTTTGAGAAACTTTAAAATTTTTCGTAAAAAATAGATATGTGAAGTTTAGAATAGTAATAAGAATATAAGTATAAGGTACCATGGCCGCAATATAGATATCATGGTACAGACAAATAGTCCCCCATAATAAACCACCAGTACTCATGAGTAAACCCATATAGATCAAAAAAATATGCTGACGTTTTTCTGCATCTGTATTACTTGATGTATCTGCAATGGTAAGCAGCGGTACTATATAGTTAAGGTACTTATTCATAGTGTACTTTCAAGTTTGATACTATATTGTAATATACTTTTTTTAAAAAATGATGATATTTATATAAAAATTATACAATCATGACTTTAATGATAGTATTTAAGATAATTTAATGAGTATTTTATCCAGAAGCGTAGTACTTAATACTCTTTTAAAATACCCCAATAAGTAAGTTGCTGTAGTAATATAGTAGCGGGGGTTTGGCCTGTTTGCCAAAATAATTTTATGAACAACCAAGGCAACAGCAGTGGCTTCTTCGTTGAAAGGTACTTTTTTATGATTACCTGCAATGTTATTCTGATATTTTTCTTTAAAAACGGAATGTTCTATGTCTACATTTTCTTGCAGTTTTTTCATGGCTGTTTTACGAAAATGACTTGTGATCGGACCGGTATTAAGTAGTACAGGATAGATATTTGTCCCTTTAAGTTCGAGTCTTAATGTATCAGTAAGACCTTCTATCGCATATTTACTGGCATTATAAGATCCTCTTCCAAAGAGTGAGATAAGTCCCAAAACAGAAGAGTGCTGGATGATCTTTCCCTCTCCCTGTTTACGCATAACGGGAATGATCTGTCTTGTACACTCATGCAAGGCAAAAACATTGGTTTCAAATTGTTGGCGTAAAGTTTCCGTAGTGATGTCTTCTATCGCACCAGGTTGACCATACCCTGCATTGTTGAACCATACATCTATACGTCCCTCCAATGCCAAAACTTTTTCAATGACAGCTGTTATCATCTCAGGTTTTCTTACATCAAGCTGCATAGCATGTTCAAATCCTAGCTCTTTTAACATCTCAATATCTTTACTCTCACGTGCAGTAGGATAGACAGTTATAAATTTATCTTGTAAATATTTGGCTGTCTCAAGACCTATACCTGTTGAACACCCTGTGATAATAATATTTGTCATGATCTACTCCAAAAGTAATATGGAATATTTTAGCAAAATAACTGTAGAAATAAAGTGTATTAGCGATAAAAAAGAGAGAAGAAGCAGATCCAAGTGGATAAAACCACTTGGAATAAAACTTATTTAGACGTAGCGAAAAAAAGTTTCCAGACAATACCGGCAAGAATTGCTCCTGCAATGGGTGCTGCCCAGAAAACCCAAAGTTGACCCATCGCAGCGGTATCTGCAAAAAGTGCAGCAGCTGTACTTCTTGCAGGGTTTACAGAAGTATTAGACACAGGGATAGAAATAAGGTGGATCAATGTCAACCCTAAACCAATGGCAATAGGTGCAAAACCTGCAGGTGCTTTTTCATCTGTTGCGCCTAAAATGATAAAGAGAAACATAAATGTCATGACCACTTCTGTAATGATCACGGAGGTAAGATTGTATTTACCAGGAGAGAGCTCTCCAAATCCGTTAGAGGCAAAGCCCCCTGCTTCAAATCCTGCCTGACCTGATGCGATCATATATAAGGTGAAAGCACCCAAAGTACCACCCACAACTTGCGCTACTATATATGGAAGTAGCTCTTTAGTCTCAAACTTACCTGCAGACCAAAGACCAAAAGAAACAGCCGGGTTAAAGTGACCACCCGAAATGTGTCCTACAGCAAAAGCCATGGTAAGTACTGTTAAACCAAATGCAAATGAAACACCTACAAAACCTATCCCTAATTCAGGGAATCCTGCAGCCAACACTGCTGAACCACAACCACCTAAAACCAACCAAAAAGTACCGAAAAACTCGGCACCCAATTTTTTCCCTAATGACATTCTTTTCTCCTAAAATTTGAATACTTTATTGTAACCAAAACTATTTAAGAGTATTGTTATCTTAGTTCTAATCGTATATCTATCCAAATGATATCAAATATTTTATGCATACCTAAGTATTTAAAAAACCTGGTCGAACCATATATGATACCCCATTGTGTTCTGTCAAGTTCAACTCTTGCATTAAGCACCAATGTCTCCTTAACCTTGGAGACAAGCATGTTGATCCTTTGCTCTTTTCTAATGCCCCTCAGACTAAGTTCACCATCAATAATATAATTAACAGATGTCTGATAAGGTAAAGGAAGGCTTTTACTATGGTTAAAAGAATATTTTGCTGTAGAGAACATCTTAGTTAAGAAAAAATCATCTGATCTTAAATGGGCATTCAAAATATCAGCACCCTCTTCTGATGATAAGTCAAGTGTTTTTATAGAATTCATATCGATAACAAATTCTCCACGTAGGAAAGAATCTTTTACTTCCATACTTCCCTCTATAAGTGATATCTCCCCAGAGTGTTTACTGTTGGCGTTTTCTCCGGTCCATGTAAGGGTACTGTTTTTGACTATCACATATGTTTTATTGTCTAAGTGAAGTAATTGATCATTATCAGACTCAAGGGAATCACCTTCTAGAGGCATGATGTTTTTGCAAGCACTTAAACCACCTTTTAGTACATAAACATTTGCAAAATTGAGATCATGAAGTTTGGAAGCAGCCATTTTTGCATCCATTTCATTATCACTTTCTCCATACACCACGACTTGTGTATCTGCATTTAAATTGAGTGCTTTGATCTTATCAAAAAAACTCACTTCATAAACACAAATATTCAGTGCCCCTTTGATATGTAAATTTTTGTAATGTTCTTTGGGTAAAACATGAATTAATGTATAAGTCTCTTTTTCTAAGTTATTTAATGCAACTGCGTCTATCGTTTTCATTTAAATTCCTTCGTATAATATATTTATCAACCAAATCGATAAAATAAGGTTGAGTTCAATAAAGACTCATAGTTTTCACAAAAGCTAACAATAAACAAGTTTTTTTC
>QMKT01000054.1 GCA_003646505.1 Campylobacterota bacterium | reverse complement strand
ATATTGTTTTAAATGATTTTGGCCCTTTTCCTTGTGTCCATAATTTATTATATAAACTAGGTAATTCTGTTGTATCAACAACATAAAAATCATTTACTGTAATAGATTGTTTTTGAGCCATAGAGCCAGTTCCTTGTCCAGTTGGGTCTGTTACAGAAGTTCCTGTCGTGGCTAAATCTATAGTGCCCTCAATTAATACTTGAGGCGCTGCTCTTTTACCATCAACAATACCCTCCTCCATAAACAATATGTTTTGAACAGATTTTAAAACCCCACCTGAAGCGGTAGTTCCTTTTAAATCTTGCATTATTTTTGTCCTAATATCATCTGATGACTTGCTAGGAGTGGATGCATAAACCAAAGAGAATCCTCCCAAAATATCGTTTCTTCTTTTGTAAAGATTTTTAACTTGACCTGTTGCACCTGCTAATGCAGTTGGTGATACTATCTGTCCATTATTATGTGTGGCGATAGCATCTCTTGTATCGTTAGCCGACGCTGAAACACCAGAACTAAACTCATCTCTACCTATCATAGCTATACTAAGTCTATTGCTTAAATAATCAGAGTCAAGTGCGTTTGTATTGTTCATTCCAGTTGGCGTCGATTTTGAGTAAACTGCTTGATTATAAGAAAAATTTGGAGGAATTTTTGTTGTTGTCTTTTTACCGTCTATATATTCTTTAAAATCTTTATAATCAACGTTGAAAGAAGTTAATATTTGGTCTCTTTTGAACGCCTTTGCCAATTCTCTTTGCTCATCAGTAATAATTATTTTTCCTGAACCATCTGTTTGAAGGTCTAGAGGGTCTGATGTGAACTGTAGAGGGTCGCCATTCATATCATAGTATTTTGGAATGATAGTCAACTCATTGTTAACCATAATTTCCATCATATTATCATTATTAACCTCATCTGAACTTCTTGGTAATCCGTAATCTGGTTGCCAATCAGCTCTTGCACCCATATAACTATGAAGTATAGATATAACTTCATCATCTTTTGGAGTCCCTATATAGCTTTCTACTTTCCTAATCATACTAGGAAAATTTTGTGGAGCTATAGTGTATCCTTGAATTATAGTGCCGTTAGCAGTTTGACCCAGCTGACTATAAGGCATTTCTGTAATCTCTCCAGTGTTTTTATCTACATAAGAAAATTGTTTACCTGTAATAGACTGAAATCCTTTTACGTCATCTACAAGGTCGTATCTGTCTACTTTTTTAAGTGCTGGATTTAAGTATTCTGTCAAAGGCAGCATAAACGTCTTGTTTGTGGTTAAAGGTGCGCCATTTGCGTCATACATTACATCGCCATTTTCATTTCTTTTAGGAACTTCTTTGTATTTTACAACATACTGAATTCCATCATCACCCCTTTTATACTGAAGCCCTTCTACAGCTGGTCTTCTGACCATCATAGTGCTTCCGTCTGGATTTTTCTTGACATTCCCTTCGGAGTCTACAGCTGGAGTAAGATAAATATCATTTCTTAAGTTAGGGTCGTTGTACCACAAACTATTCTGAAAATCAAAAGATATTGAATCAAATGATTCATCTTCAATACCTTTAGTTACATTTTTTATGTTTTCATCTTGCAACTTAGCCATATTAGCCATAATTCCTATCTCAGAGTCTAATTGAGAATAACGAGCAGACACTTCGCTCAAAGATATTTCTCCTCTCTTATTAGCTTCAAAAGCTTTATACAGCTCATTAACAGCATCTCTTGCTCCTGATTGAATAAGCTTATCATGTGTGGTAATACCAGTAGAAGTAATTTGAGATATTCTCTGAGCTAAGTCAGCCGCTTGCTTATCTCTTCTTTTTCCTATCTCTAAGTTTATCTGAGCTATTTCAGAAGAGCCTTGAAGAAGCATATTTGCTAAATCTCCAAACCCTCCTAGTATTGGTTGTGTTACAGTTCCTCCTGCGTATGACATATCTTATTAGTATTTTTCGCCAGTTACTGGATTAAAGGATGCTGTCTTACCAGCCGCTCCAAATAAACTTGTACTTTTCCCTTGAGAAGCAGCTAATTTATCAGAAGCCATTCCAGCTCCTAAAGCCATACTTCCTAAATCTTTTATTGCGCTAGATTGCATCTGCATTCCAGCCATTTTTTGAGCCTTAAGAGATTGAAGTTCTTCCATTTTTCTCTTCTCAATCATAGCTCTCATGTTCTGTTCTTCTTGAACTCTAATCTTGTCGGCCTCATACTCTTTTTCCATCATACTTGAAAATGCTTTCATTTCCATATCTTGAGTCTGACCTAGTCCCATAGCCATCATACCCATCGCTTGAGCAGCGTCCATGCCTTGTGAAACATCCACAACAGCAGCTCTTTGTTTTGAAGCCGCAACTTGCATTTGTCTTTCCGCCTCTAAAGATGGTTTTAAGTTTTCAGCTAAATTTGTTAGCTCTTGATGGCGGAATTGAGATAATTTAGCCTCAGCCTCTCTTTTCATTTTTGCTCCTTGAAAAAACTGAACACCAGAGCCAATAGCTCCAATACCCATTCCAATTGCACTTAATATAGCCATATTAATTAGTTTTTACAAATATACAAAAATTACATGTAGCTCTTAAAGACCTCAGAGTTCGCACCATAGAGTTCTACAAAGCTTGTTGAATTATTGTAAAGTTTTATTTTTGCATGATATCCACGCAGTCCATATGATTCTGACTCTGAGTTTTTAACTACAAAGCAGAAATCGTTTACAGATGGAGTGTTTATAGAAGAAACAGTAGTTATAGTGCCTCCACTAAAAGAGTCAATAACACCTATTTCTTTTGTGCTTCCATCGTTAAAAAATAATTTATCCCCACCGACACCATCACCTGCGTTTGCAGATACTTGATTAGGAATGTCAGTTGAAAATTCATATTCATTAGCTCCAGGAATGGCCTGTAGCTCTCCTATACCTAAAATGGATAGTTTATTGAAATCTAGCTCATTACCAGAGTTTCTTCTTATATATCCATATCTAATTCCCTCTTTATCTTCAAACTTATTGTTTATTCTACCAGCTTCCATTTCAGAATTTATTGTAGCGTCCCAAGAGCTTGTATTGCTCTCAAGGCCAATAGTTTTGAATAACTTGATGTCTGATGGGTTTTGATTAGCAGAAAACGTTACAGAGCAACCATATGTCGTTCCGTAGAAGTTTGTTCTAGAGCTGTTTTCATCGTGAATATACAACTCTCCATTCTTGAACGTGTAAAAGTTTGTTCCTAGTCGTTCTGTCCACTCTGGGACATACGAATGGAATGAAGTCCACGCATTGTAAACCTCATCCCATGTAATCGTCCTTGTGTTTGATGTTAGTCCCATATTAATCGTCGTCTTCTATTACTGGCCAAGTTACACCATCTGGAGTGAAACCTAGAAAATTAAGTTCATTTGTTATATGCCATAGGTAATAATATTGCCATTGGTCAAACCTGTCAGTTGTGGAGCCTGGTTTAAATGGTGCATTTGCATCGTTATTATCACTCTCTTCAACACTATAAGCAAATGAGAATGTTGGATTAGTACCTCCCATTAAATCGCTCAACCCAGATGTACCACTATAACTTCCTGTGCCGTTTTCTACAGCCTGTAAAAAAGCGCCAAATTGTGCATATCCAGTAACATTAAACACAACCCCTCTATAAAAACCAGAGTTTGTGCTGTTTAGAGAGCTAACTCTTGACCTTAAATCGGCAATGTCTGTGTTGTAATCGGTTGTGGGTGTTGGAGCAGTAGTCCCTGAACCTTCAGCGTTATATGGAGAAGATTCATCTTGGAAAACCATTACTATAACATTAGATGCGTCTGTGGGAAATGCATTGTGTGTGCTTGTAGCTAAGAAATCATTAACATCGTTATCAGAAAGAGCAGCAAGGGTACGTTCATTTGACCAACTTCCTGTGGGAGTTGGATTATAAACAATAGAAACCTTATTATCATACTCATCACTACCATTGGTTGCTGGGTCTGTATTACCACTTGACTCTGTACCTCCTGTTGCATATAAATCTTGAAGCGTTGATTTTAAACCTCCAGTACGCAAAGTTTGAAGTTCTGAAAGAGTAGTATTCATGGAGCCTGAAGCATCAAAATATATGTAAATATATGTATCAACACTAATAGCTAGTGCTTGCGTAGTTACTGTTGCCTCTGCGGTACATGTTCCCCCTCTATCTACAATATATGTAAAACTATCATCTAAGCCAGCCTCTGCTGTGTGAGTATATGTGATGGTGTTATCAGCATTAACAACAGCAGTTCCGTTAGTTGGCTGCGTTCCTATTGTAATAGTGTATGGTGAAGGAATTGTGTCGTTAGCAATAACATTGATTGTACTACTTCCACCATTAGTAATTCCTGTTACAGAGTCATCAACTAAAACAGGCAATGTATCTATATAATTCCATACTAAGTATAGCTTTTGACTTGTATTACTTCTATTAAAAGTAAATGAAACAGTATTTTCTTCATCACCATTAGATAGTGTTTGTCCTGTAACTGATGGATAGGTAGCTTGGTCTATAATATTTTGAACAGTTAGTCCGCTTGCAGCAGAAACTAAATAACCCAAACTATTACAGTCATTGAAGTCACCTGTATGAACTCCAGTTTGCTTCAGAGAAGAAAGTGTTACAGTATCCCCGTTATCTGGAATAATATCAGTTCCCATAAAACCAGATATAACCTCATATCTTGTTAGTTCGTCAGCCTCAAAAACATCTAAATCAGAATTATAAATATTTCCATTAGCACCATCATGCTTATATCTGTTGATGATAGTTTCATTAGCTTCTCCCTCGTCATTTACAACAACTAATATAATTTCAAGTGTTTCTGGCTCTGGACAAGTGTGTGTTATTGTTACTTGAGCAGAAGATGCAGGTGTTATAGTAACATCAGCAATATTTGTAGTTTCAAGGTCTGTTGAGGTTACAGGGAAAGTCACGCTACCTGTTCCTGTTAATCCGCTGTTTGTATATGTATTACCATTATAAACTATGACAATATCTATAGAACTAGATGTTGTATATGCTATTGTAGCTGTTCCTGGAAAAGAACCAAGATTTAAATCATAATTAAATGCTGAGGTAATTGTTCTAACAAAATTAGAAGCACAATCTAATTCTAATGGGTCTGCAGGTTTTTGTTCGCTGCCTATAGTAAGTACATACTGATGGAATTTAGGGTCAAATCCTCCTATATTCCAGTTACCTTTGTTGTTATATAACTCTCTCTTAAAGAAAGCTTTCATTCCTGCATAAGATATTGGTGTTATTCCGTCTGCTCCAAGTCTTAAGACCGCACCTCTATTAGCATCTGCAAAGTACATTCTTCCCTCGTAAAAGGCAAAAGACTCAGGGTCTGTAGATATACCATATTCCCCAGAAAAAGGAACATCTTGACCTAAAACTTTTTCTATCTGAGATATACTACCACTTCCATCAGGGCTGTTTAAAATATTTTTTCCATACAATACTTTAGAAACCCTATCTTCTTGAAAAACAATTAAATCAGATTCTCTAGCAAATAATTTTTGCACAGAACCATATTTCATGTCCATGTACTTGGTAATACCCCTACTAGAGTTAAATTCATTCAAAGTGTTGTACCCTGTGTTTTCATTAAAAGAACCGCTATAAATTATTTTGTTTGTGTCTTTTTTTCTTTCATAACCTTCTACAATAGCGATGTTCGGTCTAGATTTTATGTCAAAAAGAGGTTTAAATCTATCATCTTTAACTCTTATTGATTCAGCTCCATTTCCAAAACTAAAACAGTTTCCAAACCCAAGTATAGAGATAGCGGGGTCTGTAGCTGTTTGGTCTTGTTCATTTCCTTTGTGTAAACCGTTTTCTATTAAAAAAGTTTCTTCTGTTTCATAATAAACCTCATCATCTATTTCTGTTGGTTCTGTTTCGAATATCAAAACCCCGTTAGTAAGAGTTATATCTATAGTAGATGTCAGATATGACCTTTCCAATCCACTTGTTCTTTCTGTTGTTGTAACGTTCAACAAAGTTAAATCTCTTGTTGCATCTGCTTTATAAAAAGTCAATACAAATTCATCACTAGGATTTTGCTGAAAAGATTCTATTCTAAAACGAACGGCTGTCGCGTCTCCCCTGTAAGAGAGCTCCTCACTAGGAAACGGAGTTTCGTTTTCCATCCACTGAACAAATGTATTTTGGCTTGTTGGTGAATTAGCTGAACAAGTGTAGTTTCCGTTTACAGTAAATTCTCCGTTCCAATTAAAATTATCATCTATTTCTTCGTACTTAAAGTCTAATTTTATTTTTGAACCAGTGTTTAAGTCTTGATTAATATATGTATCACTTTCTTCATCTAATATCTGCAAAACTCCTTTGTCAAATTGTCCATAACCGAAAATACCTCCAAAACCTGGAAGTTGGTAATGTGGAAGAAAATGGTTGTTATAGCCGCTGCTGGTCCTGCTTTTTTTACTTCTTTTATGGTAATTTAAAAAATTATTAGGATTGAAGTCCATGTTGAAATTAAATGGCCTTATTTTCATATAAGTACCTGACTTCTCAAGTATATCATTACCTGGTATCCATCCTTTTTCTCCTTGTGGCTCGTCAGCTGCATTTTTAGTCGTAACCTCAAGAACTTTACATTTTACTTCTTGGTCCAATGGTCCATCATCATCTGATTTTACAATTAAAATCGTACCAGCCTCTATTTTTCCTAGATTTGCACCCTGAAGTAAAACCCATCTATATAGGTCATCTTCATAAAAAATTGTTGAATACAAAGTAAAATGAGGTGTTTTGTTTACTTTTACAAAATACTTATACCTATTAGCCCAAAAAGGAGGAGGATTAGATATAGATACTTTAAGTTTATTTATATCTATACTGTTTTGTATAGGAACAAAAACCTCACTAGAAGCCTCGCCTAAAGATTCTTTTGGAAGCAAAACACTAGAATATCTTCCATAAGAGTCTAAATAAACAAGGCCGACTTCATAACTTCTTAGAGATTTTAAAGAAACATTACTAGAATCATCCCTTATAGTTGCAACGTTGTCTGTTTTAAATTTATATGGCTCATCTATATCTGTGAAATCATCATCATCGGGAATAGCTGGAGTATTATCTACTGTATGTGTTAGTATAGGTGCTATAAGGGTAAAAGATGTTTCTGTGTTAGAATCCAAAACAAAGTCACCATATTCTGTATCAGTAACATCATCTGGAGGAGTTGTATTTACTACTGCTGCAAAAGAACCACTAAGAGATGTCAGGAAGTCTGTAAACTCATTAGACTCAGTTATATCATCAAAAGATGTATAATCTTGAGATAAAACAAATGCACCTTGAACATCTCCTTCTCCACCAAAATACTCATTAGGCGCCGTACCTGCTTCATCAGACTCTAATTGTAAAAACACAGATATAGTAAATCCTTCGTTTAACTCATACCCATCAAAATCAAAAGTTATCTTAGTGTTATTAGAAGTCCTAGAGCCCTCAACAACATCTCCTTCTTGTGACTTTGATTCTAAAGAAACAGTATAATTTATTTTAATTAAATCATCTGAACCCTCTTCTTCTACTAAATCATACTGACTAGTTGTGTTTCCTAAAACAAGTCTATCGTTAATAAAGTCCTGTGCTTTTGCTGTTAAAGGAACATCATCAAAAGTCCTAAAAACTTCATCCTGAGGAAGTGTTTTGTATATTTTTTTATTAGCAAAATCATACGACTGAGTGGTATTGTCTAATATGGAGCTTTCTTTTTTATTTATATTGTCTATTATATATATTGTTGGCTCCGTTGGATATTTAAATAATAATTGAATATCTGTGACCCTGTGGTCTCCACTATTGTAATTTATTTTATACCCATTAAAAACGTTCTCCATTCCTTTGTTTTCCATAGACGCATAGTCTATTTCAAATTTCTTTGGTGAAAATTTAAAATAAGTGAAAGAAGAACAAGCGGAATAACCTCCATCTAAATATCTATATCTAGTAGCAAAAGCGAAAAAATTTTCTTTTACAGCATTTTCTGTTGCAAAACCTGTATTATATGGCGTAACTAAAGGAGCTTCAAAAGGAGGTTTCTTATACAAAGAAATATCATCTTCGTAAAAATTATTCAGTCCATATGACTTTGACCTCTTGATGTCAATCATTCTAGGCTGGTTAAGCCCATCTGTAAACAACAAAAGTTTTGATTTTTTTGATGCGTTATATACTACATTTACACCAGTAATTTTATAATCTTTACTAAACCCTAGTACCTGTTGGTCACCAACTCTTTCGTCTGCCAAAACCTGAGATGTAATCTCATTTGTTCTATCATACTCATATATGTATGAAAATCCATCGTCATTAACGATAAACCAATATATCTTTTCATCTGCTTCATCTGCAACAGAGCCGATACATTCTGGGTTGTTAGATATAGCTAGGTTGGTTAGTTTGACGTTTCCTTTTTCGTTTTCAATAGCGCCAGCATCAGAACCAGCTGTATTTAAAATACGTATGTTGTTTGCGTCAATAAACTCGCCATTTTGAATAAGACGTTCATCAACGTCTTTATTCATTTTACCAGTACTAAATGTGTTTTTAATCTTCATACTATTTTATCCACTTATCTCTTCCTCGTAGAATTTGAGTAAGCTCGCCTAGTTTTATTGAATTTAATCGAATCTTTGTATTTCTTAATGATGCTGAAGCTTGCTTTTGAGCTCTTCGTACAATGTATTCTTGTACTCCAAACTTTTGCTTCAATATACTAGACACTAAGTAGTCGTACATAAAGTTCTCTGCTAATTTATGAACTTTTATTTCATTATCTGCAAGACCATACATTCCATCAGAGACATATTCGATAACAATATTCTTTCCAGACAAGTCGGAACTAAAAAGTATAAATCCTTGGTTTTTATCTAGCACATAGCTACCATTGTGATTAGCGGAGGCAGTATCCATTCCATAACGCTGACCTAAAAGATTTGTATCAGGCTCAACAACACCTTTATCTGACTTGTTAGCCCAGTTTGTTTCGATTACTGGTGTTCCTGTCAAAGCATTGTCATTATTATCCATCAGGATGTTTTTCTGAGCGCTATTGTCTTGCAAATAACTCGTAGGAGTCGCTGTGTTGTAGTTTTGTGGTATCTGTCTAGTCGTACCGTCATCACCAACGTAAGATATCTTTACAGCGCTTACAAAGTCGTGTGGTAGGTGCATCTTAAGGTTGTCAGGAAGCTCTGCTTCAAACCCTCGTTTTTCTCTTAGGGCATCATAATGTAATTCTTGAAGCCCACGCTTAGCATGAAAAACAACCTCATTCCTGTCAATTTTGTTTATAACCTTGTCATCTCCAACATACGTCAATAAGAAGTTATTTATCACATCTTGTAAAAGCAAGTACTGATATGTACCCCAGTTGTCATAAGTTGGGTTGTTACCGCTATTTTGGTAGTATTCTCTTTGGTCTATAGGTGTTCCGATTATTGGCATACGTTACGAATTTTCTTTAGTGTACTCTAACTGCTCCTGCTGAGATGTTAATTGTACAATGTCAGCTTCTCTAATACTAAGTCCAGCATACTTGCATATCTTGATAACCAACTCTGTTTCCTCCTCTTCTGATATTTCAAAATCCACAGAACTAGAAGCGTTATACACAGGGTCAGAGCTTATTGTTTGATAACCCCAATGCGGGTCAGCTGGCTTTCTAATATAATTTGCTTGTACGTTAGACTGTATTGATAAAGGTCTAACATAAATAATATCAGAACTACGAACGTATATTGGATATGTAACAGTAGGCTGCGTTAAATTGCTATTCACAATCATATCAAACTTGTGTGGTGCGACTGGCTGAACAATTCT
>QMKT01000053.1 GCA_003646505.1 Campylobacterota bacterium | reverse complement strand
CAATTTTATGACAATATGACAGATATTAGCACGGTACAAGGGCTAATTAGGTATATTTTTACTAAATAAAAAGGAAAAAAATGACAAGTATTACAAGCGTTAAAACGCAGTGCAACAAATCACTAAATGATTTGTGTAAAATACAGTACAGTGAGACACTAAATGCCGAATCTTAGACTGTTATCGTTACTTCTATTGCTGTCATCTATGGCCTGTGCGACCATTGAATTACCAAAAAATTTTCAAGCTGATTTTACACAAAAAATAACCAATACAAAAGGTAAGATCATCGATTATAGGGGGAAAGTTTCTTTTTCTAATGAGAGACTTTTCAAATGGAGCTATACACAACCGACAAAAAAAGAAGTATGTACCAATGGGTCTGAACTGCTTGTTGTGGACCATGATCTGGAACAGGTTTCATCTTACTATATAGCTAGAGGGATTGACATTGCGAAGGTTTTAGATAATGCAAAGCTGCACAGTGCCAATATTTATGTTGCCAAGTATGAGAATAAACAATATACGATTCAGCTCAATAAGCAGAAGCTTCACAGTATTGCCTATTTTGATGATCTGGAAAATAAAGTACAGATAGTCTTTAAACATATGAAGTATGGTAAAGGTGACCTTTCTGAAAAAACAATGAAGTGTAATTATCCAAAAGATTACGACATGATAAGGGGATAGGTTTGCAAAATATTTTAGAAAAACTACAAAATGATTCTACATTAATGTTCTTTGCCATCATAGCACTTGTCGTATTTATGGTCATTGTGTTGGTGGTGATCGTTTCATCTATGAGGGTAAAGACTTATAAAGACAGGTTTTGGAATACAAAGGTTGACAATAAGGAAAAAGCAGAATACATCGCCCAACTGGAAGAGGAGCTGCAAGCCTATAAAATTCAAAATGCAAGTGATACACAGGCCTTACTGCAGTTTGATGAAACAAAAGAGAATTTAAAGTCAACTCATGAAAGTTTTTTAATGTTACAGGGTAATTATAATGAACTGGAAAAAGAGTTAAGTCAGATCAAGGCGAAACTTGAAGGTGCAGAAGGTCTCTACGAAGTATTGTCAGGTGAGCATAAAGAGCTTCAGACACATGACCGTACGATACAAGAAGAGAACAGCAAGTTTCGTATCAACAATGCACGTTTATTGATGAAACTGGAGAATGAGGCACGTCATATTGCTTCGCAATCAGAGATGATGTATAGTCATAAACAGGAGATCAAAGAAGAATTTGAAGCATTGGCTAAGAAAGTATTTGAAGGTAACTCGAAAAAATTTGCAGATTTTTCTAAAGAAAACCTGGACAATATGATCAAACCGCTTCAGACACAAATTATAGAATTTAAGAAGCAGGTTGCCGATACCTATAATTCTGAGAGTCAAGACAGAGCAGTGTTGAAAAATGAGATCAAGTCCCTTAAAGAACTCAATGAGAAGATAAGTAAAGATGCTATTAATCTGACCAATGCTCTTAAAGGTGACAGTAAAACACAAGGCGTTTGGGGTGAGATGGTACTTGAAAATGTCTTGGAAGCTTCCGGTCTTCGTAAAGGGCATGAGTTTGAACGTGAAGTGAGTTTACGTACTGATGAAAATGAGATCTTACGACCGGATGTTGTGGTTCATTTGCCCGATAACCGAGATCTTATTATCGATGCAAAAACATCATTGGTTGCCTATGAACGTTTTGTTAATGCAGGAGATGATGCGACTAAAGCATTGCACCTTACGACACACTTGAATTCTATAAGAGCACATGTTGAAGGGCTGGCAAATAAGAACTATGAACGTTTAAAGGAAGTCAATACTTTAGATTTTATATTTATGTTCATGCCCATTGAAGGTGCTTTAGCCGTAGCACTTGAACATGACAGCAGTATCTATGACAATGCCTTTAAAAACAAGATACTGCTTGTTGGACCAACTACCTTACTCGTAGCTATGAGAGCAGTTGAAAATGTATGGAAATTTGAACGTCAAAACCAAAATGCCCAAGAGATTGCACGTAGGGCTGGAGCCATGTATGACAAGTTTGTTGGTTTTTCAGAAGACCTTATGAAGATATCTAAACAGATTGACGGCATACAAGGCAGTTTTTCTGCTGCACGAAATAAATTAAGTGACGGAAAAGGAAATCTTGTTCGACAGGTAGAGCAGTTGAAAGAGTTGGGTGCCCAAACCAGTAAGAAGATACCTAAAGGACTGGCTGGAGAGAAAGATGCATAATCAAAAAATAATCTATACTACAAAGATTGCTGAATATCAAAAAAAACTTTCCAAGGTTTTTAAAAAAAATGGCAATATAGAACGAGAATTCTATGAAGATGAATCATTAAAGTTACAATATGAACTTGTTAAACTTCAAAAATGGGTGATAGATAACAATAAACGTCTTTTAGTTCTTTTTGAAGGGATGGATACGGCAGGTAAAAGTTCTACGATCAAAGAGTTCAATAATTACTTGAATCCAAGAGAAGCACGTTCAGTAGCATTAACTAAACCAAATTCAAAAGAGTTGGGACAGTGGTATTTTCAACGCCATATAAAGCAGGTACCAAATGCTGGGGAGATTGTCTTTTTTGATAGATCTTGGTACAACAGAGCAGGGATAGAACAGATATTTGGCTTTTGTACACAAGAACAGCATGACCATTTTTACAGACAGGTTAATGGTGTGGAAGAGATGCTGATAGATGATGGGCTAATTCTTTTCAAGTTTTACCTCAATATCTCCTTTAAAACACAGGCAGGTCGTCTCAAAGATAGAGAAGATGATCCTTTGAAGAGCTGGAAGCTCTCCGATCTTGACTACAAATCGCATAAGGCATATGAACAGTATGTGACCTTACGTGATAAAATGTTTAGAATTTCAGGTACAGTACATGCTCCATGGTGTGAACTTAATGCAAACGACAAAAAACGGGCCCGTATCAATGCAGTAAGGTATATGCTTTCAAGTATTGACTATGACGGTAAAGATGAAAATGTCATTACAGGCGTAGATAAAAAAATAGTCACATTACACAATAAAGGAAAATACAATGGCAAATGTAACCATCTGGCATAACCCAAGATGTTCCAAGTCAAGAAACGCTGCAACACTCTTAGAAGAGAAAGGTATAGATGCAGAAATAGTGAAGTATCTTGACACTCCACCGAGTAAAGAAGAATTAGTTGAAATGCTTAGAATGTTAGGCATCGGTGCGAGGGAACTCATGCGTACAAAAGAAGATATCTATAAAGAGCTGAATCTTAAAGATGAAACTGATGAAGATAAACTCATAAAAGCGATGGTAGATAATCCTAAACTCATTGAAAGACCTATTGTAATAAAAGATGGAAAAGCGGCTATTGGACGTCCTATTGAAAATATTGTGGAACTTTTAAACTAGTTCAAATTTTACACTTCCTTATTTATTTTATAGTATATTTAATGAAAATTTCTTCAAAGGGTTAAGCTACTAGTAGATGAGTCTTAGGGACTGATACTGTATCTTTTCTAAAGCATAATCGGGTTTATTATTGAGAGGAATGAGTTTATTTTTAACAGTAATAAGTTCTTGTAATTGTACTCTATTTTCTTCTCTGAATTTTTCATCAAAACTGCCTAGATGATTAATGCACTCACATAAAGGCTTGGTGATCAGTTTGTGTAATACTTCTATGCATCTGTCTATTTTTTTTAATTCTTTCTGAAGCTCAAATCTTGTCATTGTATATCCTTTAATTTTTTATTGTTGCAAAGTATATAATTATCTGGCCATAATGATAAGGGCATCTTTGAGAATATTATTTTTGATATATGACTAGTAAGAAGATATAAACTCTGACACTTTCAGCACTTTATGCTAAAATCGCATTAATAATTATAGATACAAGGATTACACTTGCTTAGTACAGTAAATTTAACACAAAGATACGGAAAGAGAGTACTTTTCGATAAGATCAATATGACTTTAGATGTAGGTAAACGCTATGGACTTATAGGAGCGAATGGAGCAGGTAAATCAACTTTTATGAAGATTCTTGCGGGTGAGTTGGAACAGAGTGATGGTGAAGTACAACTTCAGCCTGGATTGAAACTGGGAATGCTTTCTCAAAATCAGTATGCTTTTGAAGATTATACGCTTACTGACGCAGTACTGTATGGAAACAAAAAGCTTTTTGATGCACAAAAAGAGAAAGAAAAACTTTACATGGAAGGTGACTTTGAAGATGATGCAGTGAATGCTCGTTTAGGAGAATTGGAGATGATCTGTGCAGATGAAGACCCTACTTATGAGTCTGATGTTAAAATAGAAAAACTATTGACTTCTTTAGGTTTCCCTACGGCGCAGCATACTGACTTAATGTCTTCTTTGACCGGTGGTGATAAATTTAAGATCTTACTAGCCCAAGTACTTTTCTTGAAGCCCGACGTACTTCTTCTTGATGAGCCTACGAATAACCTTGATATGGAAACTATCTCATGGCTTGAAAATGAATTGAAGCGTCATGAAGGTACCTTAATGGTCATCTCTCACGATAGACATTTCATCAATGGTGTGGTTACACACATACTTGATCTTGACTTTCAGAATATCCGTGAATTTACAGGAAATTATGATGAGTGGTACATCGCTGCAAACCTCATAGCTAAACAAGCTGAGACAGATAGAGGCAAAGCCCTCAAAGAAAAAGAAGAGCTTGAAGGGTTTATTAGAAGATTCTCTGCAAATGCCTCTAAAGCAAAACAAGCGACATCAAGACAAAAACAACTGGATAAACTAGATGTTCAGGCGATCAAACTTTCTTCAAGACGTGATCCGTCTATCATGTTTAAGGCACACAGAGACATTGGTAATGAAGTACTTGATGTAGAGAATGTCTCTAAAAGTTATGATGAACAGAGTGTTTTGGAAAATATTAACATTAAGATCAATGAAGGTGACAAAATTGCTCTCATTGGTGCCAATGGTGTAGGAAAAACAACACTGCTTAAGATCCTTATGGAAGAGATAAAAGCAGATGCGGGAACAATAAAATGGGGTCAGACCATTACCTATAGCTATTTCCCGCAAAATACTACAGACCTTGTAGTAGGGAATGAAGAACTTCCTCAGTGGATACAAGGGTTTGATCCGAAATGGCACATCGATGACATTAGAAAAACATTGGGTCGTATGCTCTTCTCGGGTGAAGAACAGAAGAAGAAGATAGATGCCTGTTCTGGTGGAGAAAAACACCGTGTAATGCTTTCTAAGATCATGATGGATGCTTCAAACTTCCTCGTGATGGATGAGCCAAACAACCACCTTGATCTTGAAGCTATTGTTTCACTTGGTGAAGCATTACATAATTATAAAGGTGGAGTGATCTGTGTGTCTCACGATAGAGAGCTCATTGATGCTTTTGCCAATCGTATCATAAAACTGAATGAAGACGGTACTGTGATCGACTTTGAGGGTGATTATGAAGCATTTGTGGAGCAACACGGACATTAAGTGTAGGGTGGGATTTCCCACCATTTTCTATAAAATTAATTTATATTTGTAAAGACAGCCTGTACATCTTCGTCGTCTTCTAATTTGTCTATCAGTACTTCTACTTCTTCCATTTGTTCATCTGTTAGATCGATAGGTGTATTGGCGATACGTTCATGTTTTGCAGACTTCACTTCAATGTTCATCTCTTCAAGTGCCTTGTTCAAGTCTCCGAATGCTGCAAACTCTCCAAAGATCTTGATGATGGCTTTGTCTTCACCTTCTTCTTGAGGCTCTACAGTCTCTTCGATCTCTTCGAGTCCTGCATCGATGAGTTCAAGTTCAAGTTCTTCTATGTCCATCTCTTCAGTTCTATAAAAAGTAAAAACAGATTTTTGAGTAAACATGAAGTTAAGTGATCCGGAAGTAAGCATTTCTGCTTTGTTTCTAACTAATGCTGCTTTTACATTTGCAACGGTTCTTGTACCATTGTCTGTTGCACAGTCAATGATAATCTGCACACCATATGGGCCTTTTGCTTCATAGTGAATCTCTCTAATATCTGCAGCATCTTTACCTGCGGCTCTTTTGATCGCTGCCTCGATGTTGTGCTTTGGCATGTTCTGTGCTTTGGCATTGAGAATAGCTGTACGAAGTGTAGGGTTCATATCTGGGTCAGGGCTACCTGCTTTGGCTGCCATAGTAATGATATTTCCTAGTTTAGGAAACAGTTTTGACATTGCTCCCCATCTTTTTAGTTTTGATGCTTTACGGTACTCAAATGCTCTACCCATTGTATTTTCCTTACAAATTAATTGTGTGATTATACTCCTAAATTAATTAATTATATATGTAGGGTGGATTTATCCACCGATTTTAATATTTTGTGGATAAATCCACCCTACGCTTTTTTAAGAAAGAGTTGCTAGGATAGACACATGATATAAGAAGTTGAGTTGTTTTTCTTAAATGGATATAATTCTAAAAATAATTTAAGGGATCATAGATGACTTTAGAAGAACTACAAACAACCATAAGAGAAGAAGTAGGGGTATTACTCTACTTCTCTGGAGAACACTGTAATGTCTGTCATGCACTTCGTCCCAAGTTTAGAGAAGTGTTTGATAAAGAGTTCCCTCAACTTAAACAGATCTATTTAGATGCACAAGAATATTCTGAGATCTCTACACATTACTCTGTGTTGTCGTTACCTACAATGTTGGTATTTATGGATGGTAGAGAGTTTGCTCGTGAAGGGCGTTCTGTGAGTTTACATCAGCTTACAGAACAGTTAAAACGTCCGTATGGGATGATGACGGAATAGTTTATAATTTCAATAAAATATAATTGAGTTAAGTTTACTGCTTCGTAATAATAGAGATATTCTCAAAGCCTTTGGTTTTGAGAATATCGATCACATCCACAAAATACCGAAACTCAGAGCTTTTATCCATACGTAATGAGATAAGATCCTTTTTTGGATCGAGTTTCATGAGCTTTTCTTTGATAAGACCAAGTGTTAATATCTCTCTTCCATAAGAGTAGGTACCTTCTTTATTGACCGCAATTTGAATACTCTTTTTCTCTTCACTTTTTTTAGAACTCGCACTTGGCAGATCTACTTTGATACTTTTATTTTTAACAAACGTTGAGGTAGCAAGGATGATGACCAGTAGTACCAAAACAATGTCGATGAATGGTACAACATTCATCTTGTCAAAACGTTCTCGTCTCATTGATAGGATCCTTTTTGATAAAAGGGCTTTAACATCTTACTTCTCATCCTGAAGTATTTCCCATTTTGAGAGGAGTATATCTACTTTGGTGAGTAGGGCATTGTACAGTACCGTGGCAGGAATGGCTACAACCAGTCCTGCAGCAGTGGCTTTAAGTGCAAGTGCCAAGTGTTTCATGATCTCACCAGGGTCAATGGTGTCTTGCTGGTCACCGATGATGTAAAAAGTAAGGATAATGGCGATAACGGTCCCAAGAAGTCCTATATACGGTGCATTTGTACCGATAGAAGCGATGGTTGCGAGACGTTTAGAAAGGTCTATTTCAAGTGCCAGTTTATGTCTGTAGTCTCGTATGTTAACAGCACGGTAGAAAAGTATTCTTTCTATAGCATAGGCAAAAGTGATGAAACTCAAGAAAACGAGGAAGCCGATGATCCCATAATCTACGATGTCTTTTAGTTGTTCGATAGGCATATAATTTCCTGCTAGTTGTAATTGTTTGCATTATATTCTAAGTATGTTAAGAGTACGTTAATGAAATAAATACAAAATAAGCCACCTTAACCTATTTATTATGTTAACCAAAAAAGTTTATTAATGCTAAAAATCCATTTTAAGGCCTCTAAGTGGCATTTTGAGCCATTTTTAAGCCTTTTTACAAATACATTAGATAAAATATTTGTACTTTATTTGAAGGAAGAAAATGTCTGATTTGTTTGAAGATGGTCAAAATACCCAGGAAATTTTGATAGAAGATAGTATGAAGGCCTCTTATCTTGATTACTCGATGTCTGTAATCATTGGTAGAGCCTTGCCAGATGCTAGAGATGGGCTGAAGCCTGTACACAGAAGAATCTTGTATGCGATGAATGATCTACATTTATCACATAGAAGTCCTTATAAAAAATCGGCACGTATCGTCGGTGATGTTATCGGTAAGTATCACCCGCATGGTGATAACTCTGTGTATGATGCACTTGTACGTATGGCACAAGACTTCTCCATGCAGGCACCCCTTGTAGATGGTCAAGGAAACTTCGGTTCAGTGGATGGTGATAATGCAGCGGCTATGAGATATACCGAAGCACGTATGACAAAGATCGCTGAAGAGCTTTTGAATGACTTAGATAAAGACACTGTAGACTTCACGCCAAACTATGATGACTCTATGACAGAGCCGGATGTACTTCCTGCACGTGTACCAAACCTTTTACTTAATGGTTCAAGCGGTATTGCCGTTGGTATGGCAACAAATATTCCTCCGCATAGACTTGATGAACTGATCGAAGCACTTATCTTACGTATTGATACTCCACAGTCAACCGTTGAAGATATGATGAAGATCGTACATGGTCCGGACTTTCCAACGGGCGGTATCATCTTTGGACGTAAAGGTATTACAGATGCCTATACGACGGGACGTGGACGTATTAAAGTACGTGCTAAAACACATATAGAGCAAAAAGGGAGTAGGGAAGTGATCGTCATAGATGAACTTCCTTTCCAGGTTAATAAATCAAGACTGATCGAGAACATTGCACAACTAGTACGTGATAAACATATAGAAGGTATTTCTGAACTTCGTGATGAGTCTGACCGTGAAGGTATCAGGGTTGTCTTTGAACTTAAACGTGATGCAATGTCTGAAATTGTGTTGAACAACCTTTTCAAATCTACTCAGATGCAAGTGACCTTTGGTATTATTATGCTTGCTATTGCGAACAAGGAGCCAAAGGTATTTAAACTTCTTGAACTTTTTGACCTCTTCTTGAAACACAGAAAAACAGTGGTTATTAGAAGAACGATCTTTGATCTTGAAAAAGCAAGAGCAAGAGCACATATTTTGGAAGGTCTTAAAATAGCTATCGATAATATCGATGAAGTGATCAAGATCATCCGTGCTTCTAACGATGATACAGAGGCTAGAGAAAATCTCATAGCACGCTTTAAACTCTCTGAGATTCAAGCTAAAGCTATCTTAGAGATGAGACTGGGACGTCTTACCGGTCTTCAAATCGAGAAAATTGAGAGTGAGTTGGCTGAACTTCTTATGCTTATCGCAGAACTTGAAGCGATCTTAAAAAGTGAAGATAAGATCAACGAGATCATTCGCGAAGAGCTGGTTGAAATAGGTGCAAAATACACAACACCACGTCGTACTGAGATCGTAGATGATTATGATGACATAGATATTGAGGATCTTATTCCAAATGAACCTATGGTTGTGACTATCACACATAGAGGGTACATTAAACGTGTACCGGTCAAACAGTATGAGAAACAACATCGTGGTGGTAAAGGTAAAACAGCCGTAACCACTTATGATGATGACTTTATAGAAAGCTTCTTTACATCTAACACGCATGATACGCTTATGTTTGTAACAGATAGAGGACAACTCTACTGGTTGAAAGTGTATCGTATCCCAGAAGGATCACGTACGGCTAAAGGTAAGGCGGTTGTTAACCTGATAAACCTTCAGCAAGATGAGAAGATCATGGCGATCATCCCAACGACTGACTTTAATGATGACAAAGGACTGGTGTTCTTTACTAAAAATGGTATCGTTAAACGTACAAACCTTTCTGAGTATTCAAATATCAGAAGCAATGGTGTAAGAGCGATCAACCTTGATGAAGATGATGCTATCGTAGAAGCGAAGATCGT
>QMKT01000052.1 GCA_003646505.1 Campylobacterota bacterium | reverse complement strand
TGAAGTTATCTGGAACATTGAGCAAGCCCGTATTGCGGTGAGTGAACATCATATTGTAAAACTGGTCACGGTTGCAAAATACACTGAACTTGAAAATATCTCTACCCTCTATGAACTGGGGCAGAGAGCTTTTGGGGAAAATCAGGTGCAGCAACTGAGTACTCGTATGGATGCACTTGAATCATTACCGATCGAGTGGCATATGATCGGTTCACTGCAAAAAAATAAGATCAACAATCTCATAAACCTGCACCCAACACTTATGCAGTCACTTGATAGTATGGAGTTGGCGTTAGAGCTAAATAAAAAGCTCTTAACCAAAGAGACAAAAATAAATTGTCTCTTGCAGATCAATGCAGCCAATGAAGAGAGTAAATCTGGTGTAAGTTCTGAGGAGGCTTTTGACATCTATCAAACTATCAAAGAGTCTTGTCCACAGATCAATCTAAAAGGTGTGATGACCATAGGTGCCCACACTACAGAGAGCAAAGAGATACAAAAAAGTTTTGAAACAACACACAGTATCTATGAAGATCTTCAAAAAGAGGGTGCGACTATCTGCTCCATGGGAATGAGTTCAGACTATGAATTGGCCATAAAATGTGGATCAAACCTCATACGTGTAGGTTCTGCTCTTTTTAAATAAACAGTGCCCTTTTCTTTCTTATCTTCTTTAAGTTCATTTTTATAATTTATAACTATACTGAAATAAAGACTATAAATTAAGATTAACCATAAGAAAAGGATATAGAATGTTTAATATTAAAGAAGTAAAAGCCCACTGTGATGTGCCTTGTGGAATATATGATCCAAGCACTGCTCAAATTGCAGCGCTATCGGTTGTAAGAATGGTTGACCTTATGTTAGCAGCAAATAATGAGCATGATGCCTCGTATCATAATGATATGTCAAGATATGTTGCGGTCAAAGAAACAGAAGCGATCAAATGTAAAGAAGAGATTTGCATTATATGGGGTGATTTCGTCAAGCCGCCACAAATTGCAGAATATCCGGAGATCCATACCATAGTCCATAATATTATGATGTTAGGTGGCGCAGCAAAACAACATGCATCAAGAGAAAAAGCCATGGAACTTTTAGCTGAAGTCAATAAATTTGCAGAGATCTTCTGGAAGATAAAAGGTGTAGCAACAAAAGTAGCCAAATCTCCTTACGCACCAAATGAAGATGTGGTCTACCCAGTACTTTAATGCTTCAACTCTTTAAAATATCCGGTGACTCTCTCTATCCAAACTACAAAAATGGTCAGAGAGTGCTCTGTCGTAAAGTTTTTAGGGGTACAAAGATAAAAGTAGATGACACTGTGGTCTTTGAAAAAGACGCTTATGGCATGATGATAAAACAGATAAGATCGATTGATGACAATAACTATTTTGTAGAGGGTACGGACCCTATGAGTATCGATAGTCGTAATTTTGGCTTACTCGAGCGAAAAGAGATAAAGTATAAAGTACTTTTTAAATTTTAACCCGAAACCTACAAACTACTAAGAAGCAACTGCAATTTGACAATGGCGGCAAACACCATAAAGATTGATCTGCTGTTTACAAAGCTCAAAGTTTTCACTCTGTGTCATGGATGAAAAAAGTGCATCTGCACTGGCATTATGAGGTTTATCTTCCACTTCTCCACATTCCGTACAGACTAAATGGATATGGTCTTCTTTTGCCAATTCATACTTGGCTTTTTGTCCTGTAATGGGTACTTCAACAAGTACACCTTTTTCTACCATCAAGATAATATTTTTATAGACAGTTGCTAAAGAAAGTGAAGGATGTGTTTTAACCACTTTCTCATAAATAACATCAATGGACATATGCCCCTGGTGCTCGATACTTTCAAGAATATTCATACGTTGGAATGTTGCTTTAAGTTCAGACTCTTTGAGTAATGTTGCATAATCTGTCATGAATTCTCCTTTAAATATATAGATAAGCTTACCATCATAAACTCAACTATATATTCTCAAGCCTGCGCTTGAGAATATGGTGATACTATAGATCACCTTCGTGTTTTGCAAGATATTCAGCAACGCCTTCAGTGTCAGCTTTCATACCTTCATCACCTTTAACCCAACCAGCAGGACAAACTTCACCATGCTCGTTAGTAAATAACATAGTATCTACCATTCTGATCATTTCGTCAATATTTCTACCTAGTGGAAGGTCATTGATCACTGCATGTCTTACTGTACCGTCAGCATCAATAAGGAATGAACCTCTAAGTGCTACTGCATCGTCAAGAAGAACATCATAATCTCTAGCGATTTGCTTAGAAAGGTCGGCTACTAGTGGCATATCAACTCTACCGATACCACCTTCAGCTACTGCTGTTTCTCTCCATGCGAAGTGTGAAAATTGGCTATCTACAGATACACCAATGATATTTACGCCTCTTTCTCTAAAGTCTGCTGCTCTTTTAGAAAATGCGATAATTTCTGATGGACATACAAAAGTAAAATCTAGTGGATAGAAGAAAAGTACTGCACCTTTTTCACCTAGGTTTTCCATAAGATTGAATCCTTCTACGATTTGACCATTTGCAAGTACAGCTGTTGCTGTGAAATCTGGGGCTTTTTTAGTTACTAACATGTTGTTTCCTTAAAGATAATTTTTATTAACAAGGAAATTTTATCGTAATATAATTAATGCAAAGTTAACTGCACACCTAAATTAAAAAGGGAGTAACCCAAACTTCCTAATAAATGCTTCATCTATATCGATAAGCCCTTTTTCCTGAAGCATATCAAGTACCTCTTTGGTACAGAAGGTATCACCCGGCCATTCTCTTGTAAAGCCATCTGCTTCGCTTTTATTGGTAGCATCAAGCGCTATAAATGGTTCAAGGACAACATCTCTGCCCGCATCGATGTTATTGACCACACGCCAGATAAGCATGTAGGGATCATTTATATCGTTATTTATCGTATCTACGATGATCAATACTTTGATATGAGACTTTAGTACTGCTAACTTTTTGATGAGCTTTTGTTGTGACTTCTTTTTATCTACCGTGATGACACACACTGGATTTTTAGTATGGGTCATGTATTGCTTAAGTGCTTTTACTCTTGCTTGTATCTCTTGTATTTTGGCTAAAAGTTCTTTATCTGAAAGTAACTCTTTTACACCCTCTTCTACTTCACCACCCGTTGCATCTACACCCAGTTTACCACCCACAAACTGCTCTGATGATGAGTGATCCAAGTGATCCACTATGCCTTTGGTAATGAAAACTTTTTCAGAAGAGAGTCTGTCCAATATATGTGCTGCCAGCGCTTCACTCTCTTCAAGCTCTGGTGCATCTTCACCTACAAACAGTGCATGTTTGACAAAACTCATCTGTCCCACACCCCAAAATGCATGCATAAACTGCATTGCATGTCCTTTATAGAGTGTCTTCATCTTTGCCATGATCAAGTTATGGAACACACCATTTTCAGGCATATTATAGTCTATAAGATCTGGCGCCATAGGTTTGAGCATCGGTAAGAAAATGCGCTCAGTAGCCCAACCCATATATTTATCTTCAAGTGGTGGTTTCCCAACTACCGTTGCCTGAAATACGGGGTGCTTTTTCATGGTAATGGTTTCTACATCCATCACAGGGAAAGGCTCTTTAGGTGTGTAATACCCTGTATGATCACCAAAAGGTCCTTCTATCTCCATCAATTCCGGATCAACAAACCCTTCTATGACCACATCAACATCTTGAGGAATGTAAATGTCATTGGTTATGGACTTCACAAGTTGGGCATTTTTATTACGTACAAAACCATACAGTAGCAGTTCAAACATCCCATGAGGCATTGGAGCCTGTCCACACCAGATATAAAGAGGATCACCGCCGATGGCAACAGTTACCGGCATCTTTTTCCCTGCTCTTTGATACTGATCAAAGAAATGAGATGCATCTTTATGTATCTGCCAGTGCATACCCAGTCTGTTTTTATCATATTGCTGAAGACGGTACATACCAAGGTTTTGCATCTCTCCGTCAAGACTCTGAGTATAGACCTGCCCCATAGTAATAAAAGCACCCCCATCCTCTTCCCATGTTTTCAAAACAGGTAATATATCCAGGTCTACTTCATCTTTAGGAATGATGACCTCTTGACACGCCCCTCTATAATTTAAACGTTTGGGAAAAACATTTTTAAGAGAAAATAGTTTGGGAAGCATTGCAAGTTTGGCTTTTAGACCTTTGGGCGGTTTGAGTTTTAGAAGCTCATCTATACCTTGCGCTACATCATCAGGATGTTTACCAAAGATCCGCTCTGTGAGGTCTTTATTTGCAAAGATATTCATAAGTACAGGCATGTCATACTCTATACCTTTGGCTTTATTTACAGGGTTGGTAAAAAGAATAGGACGAGAGTCATCTGTTTTTACTTCTACATACGCCACATGAGGGATCTCAAGTTCCACATCAAGGGGTTCATCTATTATTTTTAAATTACCGTTATCTTTAAGCCATTGGACTACATCTTGCATCTATCTCACCTTATTATTCCGAGGATTCTATGGATTTAATTATATCTAAAGTGCATGAGATAAGAGATATGTGCTAAGCCTCACCGAAAAGTTTAGGTTTTGAAATATAATACCCTTGCATATAGTCGACACCCAATGCCGATATCTCCTCATAGATCTCTTCACTGCTCACAAACTCCGCAATAGTCTTCATATTCATCTTTTGTGCCAACTTGATGATAGACATTATAATATGTTTTGTATTTTGTGATTCAAGAACATTTTGGATCAAGGAACCATCTATTTTAATATAATCAATATTGAGCTCTGCCAAATAATTAAAGTTTGCATATCCACTGCCAAAATCATCAATGGCAAATTTTACGCCATAGGTTTTAAAACGGTCGATCACATTTTTGAGCATATTAATATTGAGAAGTTCTTGATCTTCAAGTATTTCAATACTGATCAATGATGAATCATCACCCAAATCCTCTAGTTGAGATATGAAATAATTCATCAGGTTCTCATCTAAGAGGTCATTGATCGAGAAATTAATACTGATCACTATCTTTCTCTTTTGTACTGTATCAATACAAATATCTATAATACGTTTGCATAGATCTGTATACACACTTGTATACATAATGTCTGCCAAGAAATGGTTAGGATAGACTAAAGTTCCATCTTCCTTCACATAGCGTACCAATGCCTCATACTTATATATTGTATTGTTAAAATCCACTATACTGTGAAAATAACATCTAATTCTATCTTCCTCAATAGCAGCTTTCACATTATCGATCGTTTCACCCATAGTATGTTTATCTTCTATAGACACCTGCGTATTGTTATAATTGGAAATGATACAATTTCTACCATTTGCTTTTGCTCTATACAACATCATGTCTGCAATTTTAATGGCTTCATTAATATTTTTAGATTCATTGGGTTTTATATTGAGTCCGATTGATATAGTAAGGTTTATCTTTATATCATCTTTTAAAAAAATATAATTCTCTATAGAGAGTCGTATTCTATTGGCAATATGCTCTGTAACAGATACACTCTCTTTTTTAATCAATATTAAGAATTCTTCACCACCATAACGAAATATTTTATCATCTTTGCGAAGTTTACTTTGCATTATCTGTGCCCCTTCATAGAGGACATTGTCTCCTACAGAATGTCCATAATTATCATTTATTTTTTTAAAATGATCAAAGTCCACCATCAATATATGATATTGATTCATATCTATCTTATTCCATAAATAACGTAAATATTGTCTATTATAGGTTTGAGTAAGTATATCAATAAAACTTTTTTTACGTATCTGATAATAATAAAATGCCTGAACAGCAGCAATGAAAATAAAAAGTCCGATCAAAATATATATGACCCTAAATAATGCTTCTATAGGTTCAAGTATCATCTTCAGATCTGAGGTTAAAGTACTTGAAAAGTCAAAAACAAGTAGTGCTTCCACAGTGTCATTTCTCAACACCGGATGGATATAGGTAATCGCAAGTTTTTCCAAAGAATTCTGAGTCAAGGACAGCTCATGTTTTGTTTTATAAATATTCAGATATGCTTCATTAACATCAAGTTTTTGATTAAATCGTGCCTTATCCTGGGTTGAACCATCTGCAAGAAAACGAAATCTATTTTTCTCATCTTTATAAATAAGATAAATGTACTGAACCTTTGAAGTTACAAAAAGGCTGAGATCTTTTTCAAACTCTCGGCGCATATCCCTATTGTCCTTAAAAGAATCAAATAGATTATTTTCTATTTGATTCTTTAAATTTTGATCTATATTTAATGCTACTTCATGCATATTCTTCACAGCACTCTCTTCTAAACGCTTATAAAGCGTAGCATGTGTTTCACCTATATACATCTTTATCTGTACCAAAAAAACCACCAGTATGAAAAGTACAAAAACGATAATGATTCTATTTTTACTCTCTACCATATCTTCTCTTCTATATACTTATCATAGGATGCTGGCAGAGAAATAGAAAAATGTTTTATCCTATCACTGATAAAAACAATATTTGGACGCCCCTTCTTCCAAAAAAATGCAGATACGGCATTGTCATGCTTTTCAAGCAGTTCATAGTCTAACACCAATATAGGTTTAGTATTACATCCTTTAGGTATTGTTTTCTCACTTGAAAGTATCATGACCTTTGCCTTCTTGCAAGATTTAACGACGTTAAATTTTGCAAGGTCAAACAATCCGAATACTTTTGTATCATAAGAATCGATCCATACCGAAGTATTTGGTTTGTCTATCACTTCTACAAGGTTTTTAATAATTTTGCTAGCATATTCTTTCTCTGAGGCATTTAACAATGATCCTAAGATGAGAAGAATAGAGAGAAATTTAAACATTAGAAAAACCATTCCACATTTAACATAACTTTTTTATCTAAAGTACCTATTGGATATAACCCTCTTATAGGTGCGAGGATCGCTTTATCAAGTAAATTCTGTCCTTTAAGAGAAACTGTTGTTGTACTGTTCATGTGATAGGTGATCGCTGCTGTTAGATCATAACCATCATCTATCTCCATAGCAAATACCTTATGTACAAACCCTTCTCTATAGATAAACTCTGTATAAAAATCAAAGTCATCATAGGTATTAAATAATTTGATATGTCCACCTGCTGAAGGACTTTGACTAAATGGTCTGTTGTGATTTGTCCAATAATACTCGACAATGACTTTATTGTCTTTATTAAAATTATAGGTACAATTAACAAAATAATCATCAAAAATAGCTTCTATCTTCTTGTTGAAGTACATTTTGTTCGCATTCACTTTAATAGGGTCTATCGTATACATTTTTAAATACCCTAACCCGACCTGATACTGCTCTGTTTTATAAGTAAACTCGGCACTGACCGTGTCTATATTAGTAGGGATTAGATTGACATTACCTTTCACAGGACGAGGTGCGGTTGAAAGCTGTTCCAAGGAAGGATAAATATAGTTTTGTGAGATAAACCCTTTAAACAATAAATTCTCATTAAGCTGAGAAACGATACCTATACGTGACTGAGTAAGATTATCTGTTCTATCATTATAATGCTGATCATACCGTTCAAGCTTACCCGTTGCCAATAGAACGGTATCTTCGCTAAACTGATACTGATACTCTAAAAATACCGAATAAAGATCTATACTGTCCGGTCCTTCAAATTCACTTGAACGATCCACACCGTCTATGTTAAAATTTGGTTTAATGCCTTTATGTTGATATTCAACGCCGTAAAAGAACCGATGTTTCCCAAAGGTTCTACTGTCCTTTGCATTCACTCTAAAAATTTTATTCTCAAATCTATTATCATATTCTGTTGTAAAAGAACCATCATATAAAGTGATTCCGTTGTAGTCGTTATTAGTGATACCAACTTCTTCTTCCGCATACGATATCTGTAGTTTAACTGTATCAAAATATTTGGTCAAAGATAGGTATTGGTACATAGATTTTCTGTCTGACCTAGTAGGTGTCTTTTGATCTCCAAAACCTGTGAGACCATCATGCTTATGTTCATATCTTGACAATTCAAAAATAAAATCATTTTCTCTTTTAAAGGTGGCGAAAAGATTGAGATTATCTGAATATCTTGGGACATCATATCCCTTATGTCCCAAGGTGTCTTTATTGTTTTTCAATTTACTTGCATACAAAAGATAATTAATGTCATTATCTAGTTTACCTGTGGTTAAAGCATTCACTCGGTAACTATCATTTGTTCCATAGGAGAGACCTACAGAAGAACCTTTTTCACGGTCAGGATCTTTCGTATACATTTTAATGGTAATAAACCCATATTCATTTCCAAACTCAATGGCATTACCTCCCAGATAAATTTGAATATGGTCAATATGTCCAAGATCATACTCAGAAAATATACCCAAAGCCCCGCCAAAAAATCCAGAAGTCATTTCCTGATCATTGACATAGAGACGTACGCAGGCAGAATTTGTACAATATGCACCAGCACGTTGCAGCTCTGTTGCCCCGAAACTATTATCCATCATCGTTAACTGTCGTATAGATTTTATAACGTCTTTCAGTGTATGGGCTTGCATTTTATCAAGTTCATCACGAGTATATACAATGTTATGCCCGGAACTGTCTCTTTTGGTTTTTAGATTCAGTGCACTCTCTTCTTCATAATGATTTAAAAGTGAATCTATATCCTCTACTGCCCAAATATTTAAGGGCAGTAAAGCTAAAAAAAGTAACTTGTATAATATTGATCTTTTCATTTATGCTCCCCAGCAGTCATGGTTTGATATTAGCGATAAAATGATTATATTTTGCTTTTAATAGAACAATTTTTAATTATTTGTTATTTGTATAGCTAATACAACTTTTTTATTATTTGTACTTTTATGTAGTTATACTGTTTATCTATCTACAAGAGACTGCTAGTGTTGTCAATACTGTGTCAACTGTGTAGTAAAGCATATTTTTGCTATACTCCTTCAAATATAAGACACTTTAGAGGACATGTATATGAATCAGACTAAAAAACGATTAAGTATCATTAACCTTGCTATCTCCATCACTGATATTGAAACCATACAACTTCAGATCCTCAAACTTGGCTTACTTAAGACAGACACCAAGATACAAGAGATCATTGCAGTGCTACAGGCAGAGAATTATGCAAAGGCACAAAGGCTGATGAAAGTCTATATAGACACGCCTATGGAAGATATTTTACAAAGAGCTTCCCAGCAGAAACCTCTTGACATCACAGACTTGCCCTCTTCACATAGAAAAGAAACGATCATCTCCGAAGAAGATCAGAAGATCATAGATGAATTTCAACTCTTTACTACAGATATTGACAACAATCCAAAACAAGAAAAGAAAAAAGAGATAGACATCAACGATTACCTCACAGATGCGTCCAACACACCTGATAGTAAAGTAGATACACAAACAGCAGATTTTGATACCCTTCTTAATTTGGAAGCTAATGAAGTGATGCCTGGCAATATCGAGTTGGATATCAGTCAAGATCCCAATGATTCTTTCTTTGATATCCCTGCAAAAGAGGAGAGAGTAGTTCTCCATACAGAAAACATATCTAGAGATACTTTCTTTGACATAGAGGGAGAAGGAGAGACACCTGTAGAAGAAATATTTGCAAAAGAAATATTTACAGAAGAAACACCTGTAGAAGAACCTCCTTCCAAAGATCCTTTTGAGACATTATTGACAGTAAAAACAGACAAAAAAGCATCTTTGATCAAAGATGCTTTAAGCAAACAGGCTGCAACAGAAAAAGATTTGCAAGAAACAGCTCTAAAAGAAACAGAATTGAGAAAAAAAGTTTTAAAGAAAACTGAATCTGATTCTCGGGCAGTTAG
>QMKT01000051.1 GCA_003646505.1 Campylobacterota bacterium | reverse complement strand
TAGTGCGTAGTGCGTAGTGCGTAGTGCGTAGTGCGTAAACTTGACATACTTTCTAGCATTTGTCAAGTCTATTTTTTTCTTTTCCCCCTACCTGCTAACCCCCTACCCACTTAACACTAATATTACGCTATAATTGCGACAATTATCAAGAAAGAATATATTTAT
Organism: Campylobacterota bacterium; assembly: GCA_003646505.1. Classification (GTDB taxonomy): domain Bacteria; phylum Campylobacterota; class Campylobacteria; order Campylobacterales; family Sulfurovaceae; genus Sulfurovum. The sequence goes on along the minus strand of QMKT01000051.1, from coordinate 9,854 downwards.
GCAAGAACTTAAAAAAATAGCCATAGTCGGACGACCGAATGTAGGGAAAAGCTCTCTCTTTAACCGTTTAGCAAGACAAAGAGATGCCATCACTTCAGATATGTCCGGTACTACAAGAGATGTCAAAAAACGTATTGTCACCATTTCTGAAAATCGTGAATTTGAAATCCTCGATACCGGAGGGATAGACTATTCTTCCGAACTCTTTGCCAAAGTGGCAGAGTTTTCACTAAGAGCTGCTGGGGAGGCAGATATTATCATCTATATGGTTGACGGAAAAACACTGCCAAGCGAGGAAGACAGAGAACTCTTCTACCAATTACAAGCCCAAGGAAAACCTTTGGCTCTCATCGTTAATAAAATAGACAATGAAAAAGAAGAAGAGCGTTACTGGGAATTTTTAGAATTTGGTGCAGATGCTACCTTCCCTATGTCAGTCAGTCATAACCGCTATTTTAATGATTTTTATGCTTGGTTGGAAGAACATGTCCCTGCCCCAAAAGAGGAAGAAGGTCTTGTACTTGAAGAAGATGCAGAGATCGATCCTTTTGATCAGATCGTCCGTGATATCAACCGTGTTAAAGAAGATGAAAATGACAATAAAATACGTGTAGCGATCATTGGTCGTGTCAATACAGGAAAATCATCACTGCTTAACGCATTGCTTGGTGAAGAACGCTCTGTGGTATCAGATGTGGCAGGAACTACCATAGACCCTATCGATGAGATGATAGAACATGCCGGACATGAAGTCACATTTATAGATACTGCGGGCATTAGAAAACGCTCCAAGATCGTAGGCATCGAAAAATTTGCATTGGCAAGAACCACTGAAATGCTGAAAGAAGCAAACCTCGTATTGCTTATACTTGATTCAACGGTACAAGTATCAGAGCTAGACGAAAGAGTAGCCGGTCTTATAGAAGAACACAAATTAGCATGCCTTATTGTACTCAATAAATGGGACATTAAAGAAGATAGAAGCTATGAAGAAGTAGTGGACGATATTCGTGATGAACTTAAATTCCTGCACTATGCACCTTTTATTACTATCTCGGCTAAAACAGGCCTGCGTGTCAATAAGATCTTAGACCAGATCGTCGATATCTACGGTCGTTATAAAAGACGTATCTCTACCTCTGATCTTAACGATACCTTACGTGCAGCGATCAGAAGACACCATGTACCTTCACACCATGGCGCAGTGGTCAACATTAAATTTGCAACACAATATGAAACCAAACCGCCAAAAATCGCACTCATTACCAACAAACCGGCATTTTTACACTTCTCATACATACGTTATCTGGCAAATTTTTTCAGAGAGAAGTTTGACTTTGAAGGGGTGCCTTTGGATATAGTTGCACGAAAACGCGGTGAACGATACGACGATGAGGAGTGAGTAACGAGCAACCGGAAATAGTTTTAAAAGAAGCTTTTTGAAAAAGCATACCTTAATTACTCACTACTAATTACTAATTACTAATTCTCCTGCTATAATCTCCTAAAATTATTTTAGGATACAACATGCGTGTACTTACAGGAATACAAGCTTCAGGGAAACTGCATATAGGAAACTATTTTGGTGCCATGAAGCCGATGATTGAACTTCAAGAAGAACATGAGCTTTTTACTTTTATTGCCAACTACCACTCACTGACAACATCAAAAGATGCAGCCACGCTAAAACAATACACGATCGATGCTGCTGTTGACTACCTTTCACTTGGGCTTGATCCTGAAAAAACAACATTTTGGGTACAGAGTGATATGCCTGAAGTGCTTGAACTCTACTGGATACTCTCAAAGTTTACCCCTATGGGCTTACTCGAACGTGCCCACAGTTACAAAGATAAGGTCGCTAAAGGGATCTCTGCAAATCATGCACTGTTTTCCTACCCTGTACTGATGGCTGCAGATATACTGATGCTAGACACACAAAAAGTACCTGTAGGCAAAGACCAGATACAGCATGTAGAAATGACACGGGATATCGCTATAAAATTCAACAATGAATATGGAGAGATATTTACACTTCCAGAACATATTGTCCAAGAAGATGTTGCTACCATTCCTGGTATAGATGGTCAAAAAATGTCTAAAAGTTACGACAATGCTATTGACCTCTTTATGAATGAAAAACCCTTACAAAAAAGATGTAACAAGATCATCTCTTCTTCCACACCTCTAGGTGAACCATTAGAATATGAAGGAGACAATATCTATGCACTGGCATCACTCTTTTTAAATGAATCAGAAAAGCTTGAATTGCAGACACGTTATAAAAGTGGAAAAGAAGGATATGGTCATTTCAAAAAATATCTCAAAGAACTTATTTGGGAGGAGTTGAGTGAAGCAAGAGAAAAACGTGAGTATTACCTCAACCATATGGATGAGGTAAACGATATCTTGGCACAAGGGGCCAAGAAAGCTAAAGCCATAGCACAGGCTAAAATGACTAAAGTCAAAGAAGCTATAGGATTACCGTAAAGGTTCTCCTATAGGTCATCCAGTGCAGCATCAATAGCCAAACCGAACGTATCTTCAACCTCTTCCTGATCCAATCTCTCAGGTTCGCCTTCAGCATCAGCAACAGGCTTAGCTTCATCTAACTTTTCTTCTTTTGCTTTTTTATCATAGTTTTTAAGGTTTTCAGTATACGTTGATTTTGATTTATCATCTACAACATTGGCCAAAGCATCATCTCCATCTTCAGACTCAACAACAACCGTATTTTCAGTATTGTCTTTTGTCGCATCAACCTCAACATCTACATCTTCTCCGTACCCTTCAAGACTTTCAGTATAACTTGATTTTGACTTATCTTCTACAATATCACCTAGATCATTATTTTTCTCTTCAGACTTAATATTAACCGTGTTTGCAGTACTTTCTTTCCTCGCATCAACTTCAACATCAACATCTTCTCCATACCCTTCAAGATCATCAAGGTAACTTTTTGTTTTCTCTTTTTTAGTCTCTTTCTCCGTCTTTGATACTGTATATTCTATATCTTCGATCATCTGGTCTTCGATCATATTATATTGTACGATCAGATAAACAATAAGTAAAGATAAAAGTCCAACAAGCAATATAGCAAAACTTTCCAATAGATTTTTCATTTTACTTATCCTTATTTGTTAGTTACGGTGGTAAACCCTAGAATTTTCCACATTTGCATACCACCACGGTAATACAGTATCTTTTCTGCCGGGTAACCAAGGTCTAAAAATGTTTTAATAAACTCTGGTGATTTTTCTGACCATAAGCCATCACAGTAAAAAGCAATATCCAATGCTCTACTTGTATCTAAAGAACCATCAGATTTTCTTTTTGCCCCCAAGATCTTAAGTATCTTTTTTATTTTTACTTTATTATCTTTCGTTTCATAAGGAATATTCACGGCAGAAGGAATAGACTCTTTTTTATACACTTTTTTAGGTCTAAGATCAACAAGAAGCCCTTTTTTCTTATTTCCTTTTTTAGACATAAATTGAAGTACTTCAACCTCTCCGATAGTTTGAATATCTTTATGCGTTTTAATAGGCTGAATATCTTTCCCTGGTCTGTATATCTTTGCATATTCACCAGAGAGTTTATGTTTAGTATTTTGAATTCTATGTACTTTTACAGCTTTTCCTTTATGGTACACATAGATATATGGCATATCTGGTGTGATCTTCACTTTATCATACTTTCCTGCAGATGCAACTACTGCTAACATTAATATAAAGGCTATAATTTTCATTTTGTCTCCTTAGGGATGATGGTTGTCAATCCCAATAATTGCCATGACTGCATCCCGCCACGATAGTATTTCATTTTTGATTTTGGATACCCTAGATCAATGAGTGCATTAATTGCCGTAGGTGACTGTCCACACCATGCACCGTTACAGTATAAAAGTATCGTTTTTGCATGCGTAAAATCCCAGTCTCCACTCTTTGCATATTCTCCACCTAGATCTTTCAGTACCTTTTCACGTTCAGGTGTTTCAGATAAGAAAAGTTTAAAAGGGATATTTACAGCAGATGGTATAGCTGATTTAGCAAACCAGTTAGCCAATCTCGCATCAATAAATAGTCCCTTTTTTTTCGAGATAAAGTCTAAAACTTCCAACTCACCATATGTTTCAACACCATCACTCACAGTAAATGGTTCTATAAAAAATGGTGGAGAGGGACGAGACGTTAATGCAAATGTATTTGTCAGATAGCTATCTTCTTTCTGTACTCTTTCAATTTTATAGGTTTTACCATCGGCCTCAACCTCAACATATGGCATTCCTTCAACTATCTCGGCAATGTTAGCATTGGCTATAAGCGTACTAAGTGCGAGAGTGGCCAAATAAGATAATCTCATTTTCTAACTCCTTAATTTATATATGATGTAATGTGTGGGTGCATACTCTTTTAGACTCAAGAATTATTAATACAATAAAACTTATACATTCATTGGCAGTCCTGCAAACTCACAAGAGCTCCATTACTTTCCGTATCCACTTCACAGTAAACTTGGCTTTTTCAATACGTATAACCGTATATAATTATTCTAGCATAGTTAAACTTTATACTATTCTATTGTTACACTAAAATAGTTAAAAATAATTTTTTATAATAGTAAGTGAAGTAACGCTTATACTGAAGATAAGCTAAGCTGTAGGTATTTCTATCTTGTGTACATTTTCATAAGTATCAAGAATATCATCTATAAGATGCTCCTGGATATCTCCTGTTGTATGAATAGTTACAGATAAGTCCCCTGCATTGCTATGGCCTTTGGATTCTCCTAAAAGAAGAAGATGTTTTGCAATTGCATGACCCGTATGGATAAGCTTCACATTGGACTGCATAATATCTTTGATCATATGACTGACTAAAGGATAATGCGTACATCCCAGTACAATAGTATCTACGTTATTTTCTTTCATAGGGATCAACCAGTTCTCTAATAAGGTTTTCGTCTGCGAGCTATGTATTTTTCCCTCTTCTATCTGCTCTACCAGTCCAGGACAAGCCTGTTCATAAAGTACAACATCTTTGGTACTGGAAAGTGTATTTGCAAGTTCCTGATATTTAGTACCTTGCAGTGTAGCAGGTGTGGCAAGTACACCGATCTTCCCCGTATCGGTCTGTTCAATGGCAGGCTTGATACCAGGCTCTGTTCCTATAATGATCAAAGAAGGGTACATGTCACGTAAATGTTTAATGGCGGAAGAGGTAGCTGTATTACAGGCCAAGATCAGTGCTTCTATTTGATAAGTATCGATAAGATATTGAGTGATACTAAGGGAATATTCCAAGATCTGCTCTGGTGTTTTCTCACCATAAGGTGCATTCTGAGTATCTGCAACATAGAAGATCTCGGCACCTTTGATGACTTTGGTCATGGCTTGAACAACTGTCAACCCACCCAGACCTGAATCAAAAACGCCAATTTTCATTGAAAATCCTTATGCGCCTTCATTCATAATAGAAAGAAACTCTTCATTGGATTTTGTTTTCATCATTTTAGAGAAAAGGAATTTAAGACCTTCCACCTCTTCCATGTTCTGCATGGCATTTCTAAGCGCCCACACTTTTTGAAGCGTCGGTGCATCCACCATGAGTTCTTCTTTTCTTGTACCGGACTTCGTCACATCGATCGCAGGGTAGATACGTCTTTCAGATACATGACGACTAAGTATCACTTCCGAGTTACCTGTCCCTTTAAACTCTTCAAAAATAACCTCATCCATACGGCTACCTGTTTCGATAAGTGCCGTAGCGATAATGGTCAATGAACCACCATGTTCGATGTTTCTTGCTGCACCAAAAAAACGTTTTGGTTTATGTAAGGCATTTGCATCCACACCACCGGAAAGTACTTTTCCTGAACTAGGTGTTACGGTATTGTAAGCACGGGCAAGTCTTGTGATGGAATCGAGCAATATCACAACATCCAGACCCATCTCTACACGTCTTTTTGCTTTTTCTATTACCATTTCTGCTGTACGTACATGATTTTGGGCAGGAAGGTCGAAAGTAGAAGCATACACTTCACCTTTAACAGAACGCTGCATGTCTGTTACTTCTTCAGGTCTCTCATCAACAAGCAGTACCATAAGTGATGCATCCGGGTTATTGTGAGTGATTCCATGAGCAAGTTCTTTAAGAAGTTCTGTCTTACCCGTTCTTGGTGGGGCAACAACCAATGCTCTTTGTCCCTTACCTATGGGCGTAAAAAGATCCAGTACACGTCCTGTCATTCTTACAGGGTTATACTCAAGCTTAAGTTGTTCAGAGGCATATAATGGTGTTAAGTTTTCAAAAAGAGGTCTCTGTTTTGATTTTTCAGGTGCAAGATAGTTGATCGCTTCAATTTTAAGAAGCGCATAATACTTCTCCTGGTCTTTAGGTGAACGCACCTGACCTGTAACGATATCACCATTTCTCAGTGCAAAACGCTTTACCTGTGTACCAGATACATACGTATCATTGCTCGAGTTTGCAAAATTCCCGTCTATCGAACGTAAAAAACCATACCCGTCATTCATAATTTCAAGGATACCCGTATAAAGGATGAACCCTCCCTGGCTTACCTGTGATTTAAGAATTTCAAAAATAAGGTCTTTACGCTGAAATTCATTTGGATTTTCAACTTTTACTTCTTTTGCTATGGTCACAAGTTCTGTTTGTGGAAGTTGTTGGAGGTTTTCTATCTTGTAGCCATCGACTGGTACGTGTGTTCTGTTCTTTCTGTTGGCATTATTGCCATTAGAAGATTTTTTATTATCGCTCATATGTCCTCTTGTTTTGAATATGCATGATGGAGATTGTACGTTAGCCATACATTATGCTACGTGTAGTGATGTCATTATAATCCTTTTTGGCTGAAATTATAATTAAAGGCCTTTTCCCCATACCTATGTCAAGGCATAAAAGAGTAATGGTGGGTACATCGCCACGCCCACGAGAAAAAAATATGCAGGCATTTTCCACGCTAACATTTGTGCGATCTCCCCAGAGACTTCACCTTGTATAAATACTTTTTTAATGAGTTCGATCTTATAGAAGATGTCAAAGACCTTGATGGCTAACAAAAATACCATACTCACGTTAAGTACTCCCGTAAGCAGTACGATAAACAAGATTACATAAAAGCCTGGCTGTATCAGGAAAAAGAGAAAAATACTTTTTTGGTAATAAACATAAAGCTTCTCTAAAACACCAAAAAGTGTTTCGGAGCGCTGTATGTATGCTTCAAAAAGTTCTGCCAAAAGAAGAATAATAGTAAGTAGTAGTACATTTTCCATAGGGGATTTTACTCTTATTTAGATAAAATAATCCCACTCAAAACCCCCGTTAAGGAAAACATTTGGCCCAACTAGCATGTACCCATTGCAATCTTACATTTTCTGAAGATACGATGATCACAGAAAAACAAGAGGATAAGCAACTCTCTTTTTGCTGTAAAGGCTGCCAGGGTGTCTACCATCTTTTAAATGCTGAGGGCTTAGATACTTTTTATGATAAATTGGGAGATACCAAACTTCACCCTGCAAACCAAAACAGTGAAGATCTGGAAAAGTTTGACCTTGAAGGATTTAAAAACAAATATATTCGTACAGATGAAGATAGGCTGTGTGAGATCAACCTCATCATTGAAGGCATACATTGTTCTGCCTGTGTCTGGCTTAATGAAAAAGTGTTGCACAAAACAGATGGTGTCATAGAAACAAGTATCAACTACACCAACAACAAAGCCAAAGTAGTTTGGGATCCTGAAGTGCTTAAACTCTCACAAATTATAGAAACGATCCGCTCGATTGGCTACAATGCCTACCCCTATGATCCTAAACTACAGGAAGAACGTGCCATCTCAACACGTAAGACCTACTATACACGTATTTTAGTAGCTGTATTTGGTTCCATGAACATTATGTGGTTGGCGATTGCCCATTATGCAGGGTATTTTAGCGGGATACAACAATCTTTTAAAGACATACTCAATGTTGCTGAATTCATCTTGGCTACACCTGTGCTTTTTTACTCTGGATGGATCTTTTTCAAAGGTGCTTATTATGGGTACAAAAACAACATCGTCAACATGGACACGCTTGTAGCCTCAGGTGCACTCTCTGCATACATTTACTCCATCTATGCCATGCTAAGCCAAAAAGGCGAAGTCTATTTTGACTCAGTTGTTATGATCATCACTTTTGTACTTGTAGGAAAGTACCTTGAAGTGTTGAGCAAAAAACATGCTGTTGATACCCTTGATGGCATTATGGGAAGTACTCCAACGGAAGTTACAATCATTGATGCAGGGGTGAAGTCTTTGGTCTCTGTTGAAAATGTTGTTGTCGCTGATGTACTAGAACTTAAACCTGGTGAAAAAGTAGTCATAGACGGAGAAGTGATATGGGGACAAGGTTCATTTGATGAATCTTCACTCACTGGAGAAAATGAACCCGTATACAAACAGCAAGGAGATGCTGTCTTAAGTGGTTCACTCTGTTTAGATTCCCTCCTGCATTACCGTGCCACAAAAGATGCTTCAAATTCTATGCTTACCTCCATTGTCAACCTTCTTGAAGAATCCATCACCAAAAAACCGCGTATTGAACAACTCGCAAATACAGTTTCAGGATATTTTTCAAGTATTATTCTACTCATTGCCCTGTTTACTTTTGCAGGATGGTACTTCTGGGTTGGCAGTTTTGAACATGCCCTCATCGTAGGTATCTCAGTGATCGTTATTGCCTGTCCGTGTGCATTAGGATTAGCCACACCTATGGCTACGCTTGTAGGTATCAGTATCGCAGCAAAAAGAGGCATACTTTTTAAAGAAGCTTCTTTTTTGGAAACCATGGCAAAAAGCGATATACTGGCACTAGACAAAACAGGCACCATCACTGAAGGTAAACCTTCTGTCATTAACACAGAAATTTTTGCAGATCTTGATCCTTCCCTGCTTCATGCACTGGTGAATACATCCAACCATCCTATCTCCAAAGGCATTGCAAACTATCTTGAGAAAGAGTATGAGACGATCCATACACTGAACCTTGAAGAGATTAACAGCATTGAAGCAAAAGGATTAAAGGCTAGTTATAATGGCAAACAACTCATGGGAGGTAACGCACAGTTATTACAAGCTGAAGAGATCTCTGTTGAGACAGATTCACCAAATGCACTTTTCTTCTTTGCCATAGACCAAATACTCATTGCCCGTTTTGAACTCTCTGACACCATACGGGAAGGGGCTAAAGAAGCCATCAAAAACATACAAGAACTTGGAGTGAAAGTGGTGATGCTCACAGGTGACCATGAGCAAAGCGCTCAGAGCGTGGCTTCTCAAGTAGGTATAGAGGAGGTTCATGCTAAACTTCTTCCACAAGACAAAGCAGCCTTAGTAGACAGATTTCATAAAGAGAAACATGTTGTTGTCATGGTTGGAGATGGTATCAATGATGCCATTGCACTTGCCTCTTCAGATATTGCCATAGCCATGGGAAATGGTGCAGACGTAGCCATATCTGTCAGTGACATTGTCCTTTTAGATGAGAAGCCTGCAAGTATCTATGAGTCTTACAAACTTTCACGTAGGACATACGGGGCAGTCAAAGAAAACTTAGGTTTTTCATTACTCTATAATGTAGTAGCTGTTCCATTGGCTGTTATGGGATTTGTCAATCCTCTTGTTGCTGCGCTCTCTATGTCTTTGAGTTCATTGGTAGTTGTCGGAAATTCTATGCGGATAAAAAGTTTAAAATTTAAGGATAAAGAATGAGTGAAAACATCGTTGTTTTAATGATAGGTATTTCTACACTTTTAGGTAGCATAGGATTAATAGCTCTTATCTGGGCGGTG
>QMKT01000050.1 GCA_003646505.1 Campylobacterota bacterium | reverse complement strand
GCCAACTCTTTCTTGAAGCTGTCTGTTGTCATAATGGCACGCGCAGCATGGTGGGAATTTTTACCTTTAAAGTCTAAAGTGCTAAAAGCAGAAGTGATCTTGTCAATAGGTAAACGATAGCCTATCACTCCTGTTGAGGACATTACAGGATTAAGCACGTTTTGTGTGTTTGCGAGTGTCGACATGATAGACTCTATATCTTCTATGCCTTTTTCACCTGTCATGGCATTGGCATTTTTTGCATTGATCAACACAAAATTGGTTTGAAAATCTTTAGGATATTTTTGGAAGTGTTTGATGGGTGCAGCTTGAAAAGTATTGGAGGTGAACACGCACGAAATATCGCAAGGGAGTTCAGATCGTATGAAAGCAACATCCCCATCTATATCTGAGACACCTGAGTTTGCAGGATTTGTTCTCATACCTACATTTGTGGCACCACAAAAGAAACCTTGAACATTTTCTAACCCCTTTTCAAGAGGTGTAATGCTAAACATATTTAAGTTCTTCAGGTTTTGCTTTTTTACGGATGATCTTTTTGGCTTTATAGATACCTTCTCCCGTACCAATAAGTAGAAGCTTGGACTCTGGCATAATGATCGTATCACCTTTAGGCATAGGAATGAATTTACCATCTTTTTGACGTACACCCACAACCGTTACATTTGCAATATCTCTAAAATGTGCTTCTTTGATCTTTTTGAGTGTAAGCCATGATGTTTTAGATACTTTGGCTTCTTCCATATCAAGAGGCGTATCTTTTTTATAGAGAAACTCCTGTAGTAGGTTTTCCATATCAGGTCTTGCTGCCATTGCGTTGATACGTTGTGCCATGAGCTTTGTTGCTGTAACCACTTTGTTAGCACCAAGTTTCAATAGTTTTTGATCATCTTCATTATTTTTGGCATTGGCAATGATAAGAAATTTTCTGCCGCGGTGTATCTCTCTTTCGTAGAGTCTTGCAGAAGCGATGGTTGCAATGTTGTCTGCTACATTGTCTGCTAGTGTGATGACACCTTTTGCAGAGGAGAGATGTGATTTGAGTATCCCTGCTTCCGTATGTGGTTCGGCAGAAACAAAATAAGGATAGTGATATTTCTTGGCGATCTCTTCCATGTCCTCACGTGGGTCAACCACCACAAAAGGGATGTGGCTTGCACGGAGTTGTTTAGTGACCTGTATGGTAAATTCGTTATGATAACAGACAACAAAATGATGTTTAAGTCTAGCAATTTCGTAAAGCATTTTACGCTCCTTGATAGTTTTTTGGAATTCACCCTTTTTAACGACTTCTGCGATGATACCTATGGCAATAGAAAAAACGACAAAGCCAAAGATGATCAGTGTGATAGTAAAGATACGACCTGCATCAGAGATGGGTCGAATTTCTCCAAATCCTACAGTGGTAAAGGTGATACCTGTTTGATAGATAGCATCCATAAGAGGAAAGTTATCAATAAGCATATAACCTACAGTACCAATGAGCATCACAAGTACAGTGAGTATGAAGGGGAGTCTAAAAGGGGCTAAATGACCATAATACTCGTCATTTAGGGTGATATGTGGTTTGGGGGTGCTTCTCCATCCGAGAAACTTTTTAAATTTTTGAACTATATTCAAAGCTGAGTCCCAAAAAAGGGGACTTACTCAGCTGTAGCAGCTTGAGCAGCTTTTTTCTTCATAGTTCTAAGTGTAGAAGCAGCTACTCTGATTCTTTTACTTGTACCATCTTCTAGTGTGATCTTTACAGATCTTAAGTTTGGAAGCTGTCTTCTTTTTGTTTTGTTGTTTGCGTGAGAAACGTTGTTTCCTGTTAATGGGCCTTTACCCGTAATGTCACATTTTCTTGCCATGCTATGTCCTTTGAATGAATTGTTTCAATAATACTTGTATTAAGCCAAATATGAAACAATGAATATTTTGTGGGATTATAGACAATTTGAACATAAATTTTGCTTAAGATCATGCAAATTACTCTTGGTTTGTGGTCGCTAAACTGACCCTGCCGTGAAATATCCTCGTAGGGTCGGTTTACCGACCACTTATACACCCTATGATATAATAAATTAAAATATTACACTAGGACAAGTATGTTAGTAGCACCGAGTATTCTTTCTGCAGATTTTGGAAATTTGGCAGAAGATGTAAAAGCCATTTGTGAAGGTGGTTGTGATCTTGTGCATGTGGATGTCATGGATGGGCATTTTGTGCCAAATCTTACCATCGGCCCTGTAGTAGTCGAAGCCGTTGCCAAGGCAGCGACAAAACCTTTAGATATTCATTTGATGGTACAGAACAATTCTTTTTTTGTAGATCTCTTTGCCCCGTTAAAGCCGGGTTTTATCTCTTTTCATATTGAAGAAGAAAAACATCCACATAGATTGATACAAAAAATACGTGCCTATGGCATACGTCCGGCCATTACACTTAACCCGCATACGCCACCTGAAGCCATAGAGTTTTTACTTGAAGATGTAGATATGGTACTGCTTATGTCTGTTAACCCCGGATTTGGCGGACAAAAATTTATCTCTTCTGTGATAGAAAAAGCACAGCTACTTAAAGAAATGATAGAAAAAAGAAATCCAAAATGTCTTATAGAAGTAGATGGTGGGGTTAATGACCAAAATGTAAAAGAGTTAGAGACAGCAGGTGTCAATGTTGTTGTTGCTGGTTCATTTGTCTATAAACATCCAGATGGAATAGCGAAAGCTATTTCTGCATTAAAATAAAGGGAATATATCATGCGGGTAAAAATTTGCGGTATCACTAATTTAAAAGATGCTTTGCATGCTGTTGAATGTGGTGCAGATGCATTGGGATTTGTATTTTATAATAAATCTCCACGTTATATCACGCCTGCTGCAGCTAAAAAGATCATAGATAAACTTCCTCCCTTTGTAGAAAGAGTGGGGCTTTTTGTAAATGAAGGCATTGAGACCATAGATACAGTCTGTAAATATTCTGATATCTCACGTGCACAGATACATTTTGAGGTAGACGAAGAGTCTTTGGATGCAATAGGGCTGCAAACTTTACCTGTAGTACGTGCAAAAGGTCCTGAAGACTTGATTATATTTAAAAACAGATATCGTCTTGTAGATGCCTACAGTGAAGCATACGGAGGTACAGGTAAACGTTTGAATCTTGAATGGTTCAATAATATAGACTGTTCAAAGATCATTTTGGCAGGAGGTTTAACCCCTGAAAATGTATCACAGGTTAAACAACTAGGCTTTTACGGTGTGGATGTAAGTTCGGGTATAGAATCTATTAAAGGTAAAAAAGATCCTAAAAAAGTGAAACAATTTATAAGCAATGCAAAAAGTCTTTGAAGAACTGACCACGGCATTTCGTAAAAATAACGGATTGCTTGATAAAGAACAGTATAAACAACTCGTTACCAAACATACGACACTGCTTGAAGACAGTGATACTATCTTCATATTGCTTCAAGCTTCCGGCTATCCAATAGCACAGGAAAATGACAATGAATATAGGCTTGAAACATGTTTTACAGCACATTATGAACAACGTTATTGCGTTATAGATATAGAGACAAACGGGTCTAAACCTGGAAGTTCTCAAGTCATTGAGATCGGTGCTTTAATGATACAGAACGGTGAAGTGATAGACCGATTTGAAACCTTTGTTGAGTGTGCATTTTTACCTGAATATATTACCAAGATCACCGGTATTGAACCTGAGGATCTTAAGGGTGCACCGACAAGAAAAGAGGCCTTGATCGGGCTAAGACATTTTATGGGAGATGCCGTGTTTGTTGCACATAATGCCAATTTTGATTATGGTTTTTTAAATGCTTCTTTTGAACGTTTTGGCTTGGGTAATATAGGTAACCTGCAGTTATGTACCATTGAGCTTGCAAAGCGTACTTTTGAAAGCGAACGGTATGGACTGGCGTATCTTATAGACTTTTTAGAGATAGAAACAGCTACCCATCATCGCGCTTTTTCTGATGCAGTATGTGCGGCAAAAGTGATGGAGAAGTCTTTGGAAACACTGCCGGGGTATGTAAGTACATCCGATGAACTTTTACGGTTTTCAAAGTCGTCTAAAAAAGAACGTAGATTAAAAAAAGAAGAGGGTTAATCTTCCTCTTTCTTTAAAATATGATGTAAAAAAAGTATCTGAGCAAAGACTGCTGCGAAAATATTGAGTACAGGGATATAGTTAAATCCTGCAGCGACCATCGCTAAAATGGTTGATTTTTTTGTTCTTGCTTTTATCTCTTTTTTGTCAGAAAGGAAAAGACTACTCACATCATATATAGTAGGCGCTTTGAGTAAGATAGCCCAGAGCCACAACATATATACAGCACCTACAAGCGGTATAAACATAATGGGAAATGTAAACATAAAGAGAATGAAGAAAATCATTGCAGACCTCAAACTTAAAATGAGAGAAGTTGTGATATTTGGACTGCCTATGATTTGGGTCTCAGGGTAATGTTTTTTAGCCAGTGTGATGAGTAGAGGTTCTATCATAAATGAAGTAACGATAGAAATAGTAATAATAAAAAGCATATAGACTATGGCTACAGATGCCACAGAGGCACCGGTTGTTTTAAGCCACTCCCACGGTAACCATGAAAGGTAGCCAGAGACAAAAGCATTTAAGCTCCCACCCACAAGCAATACTACAGCCGCAGTAATTGCCAATGAGATAAGGGTAACTTTGAAAACAAAGAGAAGTACAGTAGGTGAGATGATGTCTTTAAAACTTTTTCCTATAGTCTGAGTCATTATATATACTCATTTTTAAATGTTACATAGCGTGCTGCAGAGGCATAGAGTTCTGCAACTTCTTCATCTGTTAATGCTCGCACCACTTTTGCAGGACTCCCCATGATGAGAGACCTGGGTGGAAAGACTTTATTTTTGGTAACAAGGGCGGAAGCACCGACAATGGACTCTTTTCCTATGACAGCACCATCAAGAATGGTAGCAGACATACCTATGAGACAGGCATCTTCTATGGTACAACCATGCAACATGACACGGTGGCCAACAGTGACATCGTTACCGATGACAGTAGGGTTTCCATCAGACATATCTGCTTTTTTATGATGAGTGACGTGTATCATGCTGAGATCTTGGATATTGCTTCTGTCTCCTATGCTAATGTAGTGTACATCACCACGGACTACACAGCCAAACCATACGGCAGAGTCTTCTCCCATAGAGACACGTCCAATGACAGAAGAACCTTCTGCTATCCAGGCATTTTTTTGAAGTTGCGGTGTCCACTCTTGAAACTTTAGTAACATGATTATAAACCTTTTAGATAGTTATTTAAAACGCGACTAGCCGCGTGAGCTTCCTGCTGAAGGAAACCTAGTGTTAGCGTAGTAAAAAGGGGCTTTGCCCATTTTGCGTCTGTTGTAGATAAGATTAATTATCCTTTAAAATACGACTTGCAAGACGACTTACATAATCGGGGGTCTCTTTTTTTGTTTTACCATGCACTCTGTTCACATACTGCTCTAATACCGTATGATTGTTGACTGCTTTACCCAAAAGAGGTACTTTGATGTATGTCCCGTCTTCTTGAAGTGTCCAGCGCAGCTGGTTGTCTGTAAGCTGAAGCATAAGAATCTGTTCTATTTTCTGTGTCAGGTTTTCTTCGAGTATGGGCGTCATTAACTCTACACGTCGCACAAGATTTCGTGGCATTAGATCTGCAGAAGAGATATAACATTTGACTTT
Source organism: Campylobacterota bacterium (assembly GCA_003646505.1). GTDB lineage: Bacteria > Campylobacterota > Campylobacteria > Campylobacterales > Sulfurovaceae > Sulfurovum. The sequence goes on along the minus strand of QMKT01000050.1, from coordinate 4,355 downwards.
ATTGTTTTTAAAATAATAGATACGAGGATGCTCCAAATACTTTCCGATAATTGATGAGACGGTAATATTTTCGCTTATTCCTTTGATACCTGGTTTTAGGCAGCAGATACCACGGATGTTGAGATCGACTTTACAACCTGCCTGTGAAGCTAGATAGAGGGACTGTATGATATTGGTATCGACGAGGGAATTTGCCTTGAGAATAATATGCCCGTCTTTGCCAAACTGACTCTCCTTCTCGATCATTTTTATCAGTCTTGGTTTGATCTGTACAGGAGACATAAAAAGTGTGTCCAATTTTGTATAGGTAGAAAAACCGGTAAGAAAATGGAAAAAGTGTGTGGCATCATTCCCAAATTCCTCTTTAGTCGTAAAGTATGATATATCGGTATAGATCTTTGCAGTACTTGGATTATAGTTTCCTGTTGCAAGGTGAACATAACTTTGAAGTTTTTTACCTTTTCTTTTGATGACCTGGGCAATTTTAGCATGTACCTTAAGTCCGGGGATCCCATAAACAACATGTGCTCCTGCATCTTCAAGTGCTTTTGCCCATCTCAGGTTGTTCTCTTCATCAAACCGTGCTTTGAGTTCGACCAGTACGGTAACCTGTTTCTCTTCTCTTACTGCATCAATGAGTGCTTTGACTATGGGAGAGTTTGGGCCTGCACGGTAGAGTGTCATACGAATAGCAAGTGTATCTGGATCTACGGCTGCTTGTTTTATGAATTGCACGACAGGTTCAAAACTGTCAAAAGGATGATAAAGCAGTACATCCTGTTTCTCTATGGCTTCAAAGATATTTTCAGAGTCAAGTGGTGGCAGTGTTTTCGGAGAGAATGTAGGTAAAACGAGATGAGAAAGTGCTTTATCTCCTACGATCTGCCATAATGAACCCAGGTTAAGCGGAAGACTTTTATAAGAATAGATATCTTTTTCATCAAGGTTGAGGTGGGAGAGTAAAAATTTACTTAGCTTTTTATTGACCCCTTCCATGAGCTCAAGTCTAATGAGTGACCCTTTATTACGAGAGCGCAGGCCCTCTTGTAAAATTTCCAGAAAGTCATCTGCTTCTTCTTCTTCGATCTCTATATCTGCATTCCTGGTTACTCTAAAGGGAGTAGAAGCCAGTTGAGTAAAACCGGGAAAGAGTTCAGAAGCAAAGTGTTCAACGACAGACTCTATGGGGATAAAGGTTTGTTCTATTTGTATGAATCGGGGAAGGATCCTTGGGATCCTTATAAGGCCATGCTTGATGTTTTTAGAGTCATCTTCAAGTGACATTGCCAAGCCGAAACTAAGATTGTTCAGATGTGGGAAAGGATGTGTTGCATCTACTGCGATGGGTATGATAACGGGGTAGATCTCATTGAAAAAGATCTTCTTTACTGCTACTTTTTCTTCATCATTGAGGGCATCATAATTTTTGATATTGACAGAGTGTGTATGCAGTTGTGCAATGATGGAAGTATAGCAAGACTCAAGGATCTGGTGCTCTTTATGCAGATAGTTGTGTATCTCTTCTAATTGCTGACTGGGTGTCAGTTTATCTGCACCGGTTTCTTGTATACGTGCTTTAAAAAGGGCTTTGAGGCCTGCTACACGTATCATATAGAATTCATCAAGGTTGGTACCGTAAATGGCAAGGAATTTAAGGCGTTCAAGAGGGGGGAGTGTTTCATCAAGTGCCTGTGCAAGAACCCGTGAGTTAAATTGCAGCCATGAGAGCTCACGGTTAAAATAGAGTTGAGAAGAAGAGAGGTCTAAAGCCATAAAATTACCTACATTATATATTTTACGCGTATTATAGCAAAAATATTTGTTGTAGCGTCAGTTGTTGTTGGGGAAGAGCCCTACAATTTCTTTATCTTAGCAATTTCATCTCTTAACCTTGCGGCTTCTTCAAAGTCCAGATTTTTAGCTGCAGCAAGCATTTTAGCCTTGAGTTCTTTGACAAGCTGTTGTCGTTCCGCTTTTGGCATTTTGTCAAGTTTGGAACGTTTATTGTAAAGTTCTCCGGCATCTTCTACTTTGAGATTGGCATCAAGTTCTCTGATGGTGGTTTTTGGGGTGATACCGTGTTTCTTGTTATAAGTGATCTGTTTTTTTCGTCTTTCCTGGGTAGTATCGATGGTGAACTGCATAGAATCTGTTATTTTCTTGGCATACATCAGTACCTTACCGTTGGTATTTCTGGCTGCACGTCCTGATGTTTGTATAAGTGAAGTACGAGAACGTAAAAAACCTTCTTTGTCTGCATCAAGTATGGCAACCAAACTTACTTCGGGTAGATCAAGTCCTTCTCTAAGCAGGTTGATCCCTATCAAGATGTCAAATTCACCTAGACGCAGTGAGCGTATGACCTGATTACGCTCTATGGCATCAAGATCTGAATGCATATAGCGTGCGCGAAGCCCGAGATCATTGTAATATGTTGTTAACTCCTCTGCCATCTTTTTTGTCAACACGGTGACAAGGACACGTTCTCCACATGCAATGACAGGTTTCATACGATCATGCAGGTTTTCTACCTGATAGGTACTGTCTATGATCTCTATGGGAGGGTCGAGCAGGCCTGTAGGGCGTACAACTTGTTCGGCAATCACAGAAGAGAGTTCAAGTTCAAGAGGAGCAGGTGTGGCAGAGACAAATAGAAAATGAGGCGCCTTGTGAATGTACTCGTCAAACATTAAAGGGCGGTTGTCAAGTGCCGAGGGTAGTCTGAACCCGTGGTCTACCAGTACTTCTTTACGGCTTCTGTCTCCAGCATACATCCCTCTAAACTGAGGCAAAGAGACATGGGACTCATCAACAATAACAAGGTAATCCTCATGCATAGCTTCAAAGTAGTCCATCATAGAGTAGGGAGTTTCTCCTACTTTTTTCCCGGTAAGGTGGCGAGAGTAGTTTTCGATCCCTTTGCACATTCCTGTACCTTCTATCATCTCCAAGTCAAATTCTGTACGCTGCTTAAGACGGTTGTACTCCACCATACGGTCTTCTTTTTGGTAGTATGCCAAACGTTCACCCAGTTCTTCTTCTATACTTTTGACGGCTTTTGCAAGTTTTTCTTTAGAGACAATGAATTGATTGGCAGAGTAGATAGTGGCTTCTTTCATCTCTTCTTCTTTTTCCCCGGTGAGAGAATTAAATTCATAAATAGCTTCTATTTCATCTCCAAAAAACTCTATGCGTATGGCAAATTCTTCTGAGTAGGCAGGATAAATGTCTATGACTTCACCTGTGACACGAAAGTCTCCTCTGTCAAAAAATTCATCATTGCGTTTATACCCCATGTCTACCAGTCTTAGAAGTAAAGCTTTTTGATTGTACTCATCCCCTACACAAAGTTTTTGAACGATAGAGCGGTAATCATCAGGAGATCCCAACCCATAGTTGGCAGAGACTGAAGCGATGACGATGACATCATCATGAGAAAGCAGGTTTGCAGTTGTGCTTAAACGTAAGCGTTCGAGTTCCTGGTTGATAGAAGAGTCTTTTTCTATAAAAAGATCCTGACGTGGAAGATAGGCCTCAGGCTGATAGTAGTCATAATAAGAGATGAAATACTCAACATGATTATGAGGAAAAAAACTTTTAAATTCAGAGTAAAGTTGTGCTGCCAATGTTTTGTTATGGGTCATAATGAGGGTTGGTTTTTTTGTTTTCTCTATGACTTTGGCCATAGTGTAGGTTTTTCCTGACCCGGTAACACCCAGTAAGGTTTGATACTGATTCCCCGATTCAATGGAGCGGCTCAATGTTTCTATGGCAACAGGTTGATCTCCTGAAGGTTTGTATGGGCTTGATACCGTGAAATTTGGCAAAATTAACCTCTGATTTATGTTGTTTCTTTTAATTTTTCGCTATTATAGCACAACTAAATTTTATGGAGAAAAAATGTCAGCATTGCAAAAATTACAAGAGAAGATAGAACTATGGAGAGTAGATCATGAAGCGCTTAAAAGTGAAAATGCACAATTAAAGATTGAACTTACAAATCTATCTGGTTCCCAAAGTGATAAAGAAACAGAGGTAGAGTTACTTCAGCTTGAGTTAGAGGAAAAAGATACAGAGATAGAGAAGATCATCGCTCAGGTTGAGGCATTATTAGCCTAAAATAGTTAAGGGATACTTATGAAAAATGTAGCACTTACCGTCTCAGGTAACCGTTATGAGATAAAACTGGAAGATGCTTTTGCGGACTTTGTAAACAAAGACTTGCAGGAATCAGGAGTAAACTTACATCAGGACAATAAACCAGATAAGCTTTTAAAAGCCTATCTGCGTTTAGCCAAACAGGCTACCTCTTATGAAGATGAAATTGAACTTCTTATTGAAACTTTGGATGGTCT
>QMKT01000049.1 GCA_003646505.1 Campylobacterota bacterium | reverse complement strand
GGGAGAGGGGGATTCGAACCCCCGGAGGTATAACCCTCACCGGTTTTCAAGACCGGCACATTCGACCACTCTGACATCTCCCGGTATTTCGTAGAGTAGAATTTTACCTAAAAAAGATAAAAGTCACTTTAACTAATGGAGGAGCCACCCGGATTTGAACCGGGGATAGCAGCTTTGCAGGCTGCGGCCTTACCGCTTGGCGATGGCTCCATATAATCTTTTAAATGAAAAAGGCGAAACATTAAAAAGAATACCTAAATAAGTATAATATTTAATGTTTCGCCTTCTATGGTGCCCGAGGCCGGACTTGAACCGGCACAGTCGCAATGACCGGGGGATTTTAAGTCCCCTGTGTCTACCAATTCCACCACTCGGGCATATTGGCACCATTTATTTTTATGGAGCGGGCGAACGGGTTCGAACCGTCGACCCCAACCTTGGCAAGGTTATGCTCTACCGCTGAGCTACGCCCGCACATCCATATCCGCTTTCAAGAGTTCACTTAAAATTGGAGTGCGAGTATAGCTAAAAAAGTTTTTAATGTAAAGAGAAAACAGAGGTTTTTTGATATAATCGCTTAAATACTTAAATATAAGGGCTTTTCCATGAGAAGTAACGAGATAAAAAAGGGGTTTTCACGAGCTCCACACAGAAGTTTGTTGCGTGCAACAGGTGTTAAAGATGAGGATTTTGAAAAACCATTCATTGGTGTTGCAAACTCATTTATAGAGATCATTCCAGGGCATTTTTTTCTAAACAAAGTAGCTGAAATTATCAAAGAAGAGATCCGTGCAAACGGTTGTGTGCCTTTCGAGTTCAATACTATTGGTGTGGATGATGGTATAGCTATGGGTCATGATGGTATGCTTTATTCTCTGCCTTCACGTGAGATCATCGCTAACTCTATAGAAACAGTAATGAATGCCCATAAACTCGATGCCATGATAGCCATCCCAAACTGTGACAAGATCGTTCCTGGTATGATCATGGGTGCTTTACGTGTAGATGTCCCAACTGTATTTGTATCTGGTGGGCCTATGGAAAAAGGCTACACCAAAGATGGTACACCTATTGATCTAGCCACAGCTTTTGAAGCCGTAGGTAAACATGAGACTGGAGAGATCACAGATGAAGAACTTCTTGATATCGAGTGTAATGCCTGTCCAAGTGGCGGTTCATGTTCTGGTATGTTTACAGCCAACTCCATGAACACACTAATGGAGGCGATGGGCATTGCTTTACCTGGTAATGGGACAATCTTGGCATTGACGCCTGAAAGAACTAACCTTTATAGACAAGCTGCAAGACGTATCTGTGAGATTGCCAAAGCAGATGCTGCCGAGCGTGAAAAATACCGTATGAGAAATATCCTCAATGAGAATGCTGTACGCAATGCTTTTGCTGTTGACATGGCCATGGGAGGAAGTTCAAATACCGTACTTCATATGCTTGCTATTGCAAAAGAGGCAGAGGTAGACTTTAATCTTAGTGATATCAATGCTATCTCAAAACGTGTTTCACACATTGCCAAGATCTCTCCATCACTTTCAACAGTGCACATGGAAGACATCAACAAAGCCGGTGGCGTAAATGCCGTAATGCATGAGATGATGAAACGCGGGGATGATATCTTGCTTGATAATCTTGGAGTAACTGGTGAAACGCTTTATGAAAAAGTAAAAGATGCAGAGATATTAGATACGAACATCATCCATACTGTAGACAATGCCTACTCGGAAGTTGGTGGGCTTGCTATCTTGTATGGTAACTTGGCAGAGCAAGGAGCTGTTATTAAAACTGCAGGGATCACGGGAGACAGAGTCTTTACGGGTACTGCAGTATGTTTTAATTCACAAGATGAAGCAATCGAGGGTATTTTGGCAGGAAATGTAAAAGCAGGCAATGTTGTAGTCATTCGTTATGAAGGTCCTCGTGGTGGTCCTGGTATGCAAGAGATGCTAAGTCCTACTTCTCTCATCATGGGTATGGGTCTTGGTGATAAAGTAGCCCTCATTACTGATGGTAGATTTTCAGGTGCAACCAGAGGTGCCAGCATCGGACACGTAAGTCCAGAGGCTGCAGAAGGCGGGCTCATAGGTTTACTTGAAGATGGAGACGAAATCCACATCGATGTTGATCAATACATCCTACAAGCCAACCTCAGTGATGAAGTGATCGCACAAAGAAAAGAAAACTTTAAACCACTCGTAAAACCTCTTACGAGCAAATGGCTAAAACAATACAGAGCATTGGTAACAAACGCAAGTTCTGGTGCGATACTTTACGCCGAGTAAGTGCTAAGTGCTAAGTGCTAAGTGCTAAGTGCTAAGTGCTAAGTGCTAAGTGCTAAGTGCTAAGTGCTAAGTGCTAAGTGCTATTATAAAAAGCTTTGCACATTTCTTTCTACTTGTCAAGGTTTCCCTTGATAATACTCTTCCTTTTTTACTTTACCAAACTACTAACTAGCTAACTATTTAAGAATCATAATAACTTCTTGTCACTTGCGTTTTTTCTTTTTTGGTTACTTTCCTTTCTTTTTCGTCGCAGTACAAAAAGAAAAAAGTAACAGAGGGAACTCAAACCAAGCTCAAACAATAATAAAATTTAGTGGGGAAAATAAAGGAAGGGGTGAGGAGCCAAACTCCGCATAGAAGAAAAGACGATTATGAAGGTCTTCTTGCACCTTTATAACGCTTTCCGTAAAACTTACTTAAACTTGATACAACAACTCTCTTCTTCGCTGAAGAAGCATGAATAAATTTATTGTTACCAAGGTAGATACCTACATGATTAACATATCCTTTACGTCTTTTAGAGGTATCAAAGAAAATAAGATCACCTTTTTTAAGATCTTTTCTTTTTACATATTTACCATGTTTTGACTGCTTAATGGAAGTTCTGGGAATAGCGATTCCATTCTTTCTGTATACATACTTGGTAAAGCTAGAACAATCATAGGTATTTCTCGTTCCACTTGCACCCCATACATACCTTTTCCCCAATTTCTTTTTCGCATCTTTTGTGATCTTCTTACATTTGTCCAAGTTTGCTTTTTTACTGCTAACGAAGATATCAGACAACGCGAATGTATTTGATTTTTTTGGTTTTTTGGTTCTTGTTGCTGATTTGAGACTTACTGTATCTAAACTAGAGATAGAAGCAACTAACTTTTTATTTGATGTTTTCTTCTTTTTGGCTACTTTATACGTTTTTGTAGGTACCTTTAATGTACGACCCAACTTTAAAGTATCACTTTTTTTCATACCATTGCTTTTTGTAAGTTTGGCTATCGTAGTATGATGTTTCCTTGCAATACTTGAGAGTGTATCACCTTTTTTGATCTTATACTTTGATAATCTTATAGATTTCTTTTTTGTCGTTTTTTTATTTGTAGGTACTTTTAATACTTTTCCTATTTTAAGGGTCTCCCCTTTTTTCATACCATTGGCTTGTCTCACTTTTGAGACAGTTGTTTTATTACTCTTTGCAATAGCATAGAGAGAATCTCCACTTTTAATTTTATATTTAATAGTTTTAGTAGCTGCCTGGATGCTAACTGTAGCGAACGATAAGGTAAGTAATAATGTATAAAGTTTTTTCAAATAATTCTCCTAAAAGTAATATGTTCGAATAGTATAGGTTATATTCCATACTAAAAAATATATGTAATTGTAACTATATAAAATTAATCAAAAATAAACCGAATTTTAAATTTATCTGAAATTTTACCGTTATGTTAAAAGAGAAGAAGATAATTTAAAGTGTAAAACACACTCCAATATTGGCAACCTGGCAATCTTTTCAAGACCCATAGCTTTCTGTCTCTACTTTACTAAGTAGGGTTAGCTTTTTCAACATCTTTTGTAGTATAGTATCAAATAAACTTTAAAATAAAATAAAATTATAATACAGTATTACCGCTAAGTCTTTTTACAATGTGGTCTGCCACTCTGAAGGCATTCGCATAAATAGTCCAGGTATAAGCGACTGAGCCACCTGTGGGCATAAAACTTGCATCTGCAACAAAAAGGTTTTTAACATCATGTGACCTGCAGTATTTATTGAGCACTGAGGTCTGGGGGTCATTGCCAAAACGGCACCCTCCTGCTACAAGGTTTTGAGGAGGGGAAGAAGAGACCCCTGAATAAATATTTTTCGCACCCATCTCTTCAAGTATGTTTTCACACTTCTTAGCGATATAGTTTCCCACCTTTTGATCCTGAGGATGCCCTTCTACACGCAGTTTACCCACGGGCATGCCGTATTTGTCTTTGTGGGTAGGATCTAAAGCAACAAAGCAGTTATCGTTTGGAAGCCAGTCATTAAAGATCTCAAAACGTATGTTTTTATAGGTATTGAATCGTTTTACGAGACGCTCTCCCAACTCTTTCCCCCATACTAGCTGGCCGTTCTTATAACCATTTTTTCGTGCACGTGTGATGATATTTTGATGTTCGAACATAAACTCTACAGAACCGCCTTTAAACTTACCATCCCACCAGTGATCTATAAAGTACCAGTCAAGGACAGAACGGTTGACAAAAAGCCCTGTTGTCACAAGGTCTTTAAATGCTATCTCTTTTAAAGAATCTTCATGCAACTCGCCTTCTCCTGAGCCGCCACCTGAGAAGATAAGGTTTTTTCCAAGTTCACCAGAGCTATTTCCTAAACCATTTGGATGGTACCTGTTAGAAGAATTTAGTAGTAGTCTGGCACTCTCATGTGCCTGTGCCGCAACTACAAAAATCTTACCTTCTATCTTTTTCTCTTTGCCGGTAATGGTATTGACCACCACAGCATAACTAACAACCTCTTTTTGGTTTGTATGAAGGTACTTAACATAGCTGTTTGTCATAAGTGTCAAGTTGCCTGTTGCCAAGGCAGGCTTCAACAGAGCTTCTCTCGAAGATCCTTTGGCTCCAGATGAACAGCCGTAGCTTCCACAAAGGTTTGAGTAGTAGCAGGCATCACGCCCAGGCTTGTTTTTAGAGAGGACTGCTCTGGGTGTAACAAGAGGCGTAATATCTAAAGCTTTACAACTCTTGTCAAGTAATTTAACAACTGCATTTTCTTTGGTCGGTGGTTGTGTAAAGTTTATTGTACTCCGCCATGGTTCATACACATGTTTTTCATAATGACCCGATATGCCAACCAACTCTTCTGCAAGTGTATAGTATGGTTCCATATCATCATAGCTAATGGGCCAGTCAACAACATTAGCCCCTTTTATCTCTCCATATTTACTTTTTAATCTAAAATCATCCGGATGCAAGCGGTGCAGCATCCCAGACATAAGGTTGGAAGAACCTCCAACAATGTTACCATTCCAAAAACTCCATCCTGATTCATACGTAGGTGTAGCCACCCATTTCCCATCAACTTTTTCTTCTATAGTATGGTATTCATCAAAAAGATTGGGGGTTACCAAGTCTCTACGACAATAAGCTAATTCATCTTTGGAAAATTCTTCACGCTTGAGAAGTCTTCCTTTTTCAAGAACAGCCACCTTAAACCCTGCTTTGCACAAAGTATAGGCTACTGCTCCACCACTCGCCCCAGAACCAATTATCACAACATCATATTTACGACTCGTCATTTAGTGACTCGCTTGTACTGTATTTTAATACTTGTCATACTTCAATATACCTTGTTTTTGGTCTTGGAAATCCACCGTAAGCATTAATCGCTTTCCATCCTGATTCATTGACATTTGAACCATATACAGGATCACAGAACATGCCTTCCATCGCTAATGTCATAATACGTGACAACCAGGAGCTTCCATAGTTTGTCTCTTCATATGCACGTAAGGCTTTCTCTTTATCTCCAGAAGTCATGGAAGTAAAATCTTTTTCTCGCAAGACTAACTCTTCAGCACCTTCAAGAACAAACGCGCGTATATCTTTATCAAAACTTTTATGGGTGATAGTTTCAAACAAAAACTGAGTGGCATTCATCATTTTGGCAGAAGGTAACTTACTGCCTTTAGGAAACATGTGTTCCTGCACTGCTGCAATGGTTGGTTCTATTTTTTTAAATGCTTTGTCATACGTAGTCATACTTTTTGCATGAACATAAGGTGAAAGTCCAAGTATTGAACTTAACACTAAAAATTGTCTTCTTTTTTTTATCATCTCTGTCTTTTCTAAATTTTTTACTAATCATAATCATATAGTGTGTACTCAGAGTGCAAAACCAACTACACGCACATTACACATAAAAACTATTATACTTCATCGTCATAAAATACTAGGAGACAAAGATGAAAAATTTAGTTTTTACAGCCCTTGTGGGTTTAGCGATGGTAGGGTTCACAGGTTGCACAAAAGGTAGTGATGCAGAAGCTGCAAAATGTCAAACTGCGCAAAAGTGCGAGGCAGGAAAATGTCAAGCTGGAAAATGTAAAGGTGCGCCAAAATGTGATGGTGCCAAGAAATGTGCATCTAGCGGTAAGTGTGGTAAATAGTCCTACCTCCTCACTCTCTCTTCTCTAGAGAGAGTTTCTTCTTTTTATGTTATACTTCTATACCTACATACGCTTCTATACTGAAGTATCAAAATATACATTACAGGGAACATATATCTATGAAAAAGTTTTTACTCTACTCCGTAGCAATTTTTGCTATACTCGCTGCCATCTTAACCTATATTCTATACTCTGAAGGTGCATTTGAAACTTATGACTCCACAAAAGAAAAAAAGCTGGAACCCTTTATGAAATGTGAAGCAGGGAAATGTGCGCCAGGAAAATGCGGCGGGGATACCGAGAAGAGGGAAACAAAAACAGTACCTGCAAAAAAATGTGTGTCTGGAGGGAAGTGTGCTGAAGGGAAATGTGGCAATAACTAAAACATATTTTCTTCATTTCTACACTGCGATACACAGACATTACACAACCTTCATACTATAATTCTCTAGTAACAACAAATAGTCAACGAAGGAGATCAAATGTTAAGTCAAATACATACCCTTACAAGAAATATACTCAACCATGGACAAAGTCTCTCTTTGCTGTTGGCAAGGCTTGCAGTGGCCTACGGTTTTTATGACCCGGCAATGCAAAAGTGGTCCGATATAGGCAGTGTTGCTACCTGGTTTGAGTCTATGGGTATTCCCTTTCCTACACTTAATGCCTATATGGCTGCAAGCACTGAGATATTGGGTGTAATATTATTAACACTAGGCCTCTTTACAAGACTTATCTCTATACCTCTAATGGTCATCATGGTTGTTGCTATTACAACGGTCCATTTAGGCCATGGATTTAGTGCTGGAGATAATGGTTTTGAGATCCCTCTGTACTATATGTTGTTTTTAGCACTCTTTGCTTCACTAGGAGCCGGAAAACTTAGTTTAGATCACCTTTTATTTGGTGAAGAACAATAACTACAATCAATTAACAATTAAAAGGAAATATCATGAAAAAATTACTTATCTTACTCGGAGCAATAGCGCTAACATTTACATTGGCAACAGCAGAGGGTAAATGTGGTGAAGGTAAATGTGGGGACAGTAAAAAAACTGAGAAAAAATGTGACAATGGAAAATGTGACAGCAGTAAAAAGTCACAAAAATGTGAAGGCGATAAAAAAGCTATGAAATGTCAAGACGGTAAATGTGGCGGAGAGAAAAAACCTGCAACTAAAAAATGTGGATAATCTACCCATAACGCTTCATCTTCCTCCTCCCCACCCTCTAGGGGTGGGTCTTTTACCTCACTTTTAGAAATCATAGTATAATGTATCTACTTATTTTTAAAGGATACCTATGCGCTACCTACTTGTTACACTTACTCTGCTACTCTCTCTGACCGGATGCCAGGATAAAAAACAACTTGATGAAGAAGCACAAGCCAAACATGATGCCAAAATAGCACAACAGGCAAGAGCAGAAGTACTTGCAGAACTTCAAGCAGGAAAAATTGAAATAGAAAAGCTCCAAAAAGAAGTGATTCAAGCGAAAATACCTCTAGAAGACAACCTACAACAAACACCTATAAAAGAAGAAAAACATTCACTTGAACATAAAAATGCCCAACTAAACCAAATGGGTATTCATATGGAGAACGACAGTATCACCATAGATACAAACAAAACCAAAGAATTTTTTAACGATTTAAGTAAAAAATTGGATGTGCAAATGAAGAAAATATCTGCCGACCTGGAAAAAGGTATTATAGATACAAAAGAAGCCGGTGTAGAGATCAATGAAAAACATATACATATTGACCTTAATAAAACGCAAAACATGCTTGAAGACTGGGGTAAGAAAATCCAAGTTTTTGTACAAGAATTTGATGAAATAACAAATAATATAGAAAATAACGCTACAAACTAAAGGATAATAATGCAACAAATAGATATGAATTCAGATGAATTTCAAGCACAGCTAGAAAAAACATGGTCTTTTGTAGAAAAAGTAAACAAGCAATTTGGTTGGGTACAAAACCCAAATGATGAAGTTAATGAAGGTGTAACCATGGGGCTTGCTAGAAATAAACTCATTTATGGCAAACAGTTTTGCCCTTGTTTTATGGTCATTGGTGAGACGAAAGAAGAACAAAAAGCCGCAGACAACCGTGTTTGTCCATGCAAGCCAGCCATAGAAAAAGAGATCCCTGAAGATGGACTCTGTCACTGTGGTATCTTCTGTACACCAGAATACGCAGCAGCACAAGCACAACATGACGAGATAGAAGAAGTGGTACACCAACACTCACGTGGCCTAACTACAGAGGAAGCAGCAGTTCTTCTAAAAGAAGAGCAACTAGATGGTGATGAATTAGAGGCACTTATAGAGGCAAAGAACCTAGGTATGGTAAACTTTACCCTTGTAGATACCAGAGAACACATGGAGTTCAAAATGGGTCACATTGTGGGTACAGATATTCTAGTTCCTACTTCACAATTCTATGCCAAAGTAGAAGCACTCGCAGGGAAGAAAAAAGAAAATATTATCGTTTACTGTCACTCAGGAAGCAGAAGTTTCCAAGTACAACATGCCATGAAAGGTATGGGTTTCGAAAACGTATGCAACCTAAGACCAGGAATCATCGGATTTTCTGGAGAAACACAGCGAGGCTAGCCTCGAGTGAATAGTGAATAGTGAATAGTGAATAGTGAATAAAAATTTGACATACTTTAAATAGTGTTGTCAAATTTTCTCTGCGTATAAGGTAATTTCTACCGCCTAACTAAATCAAGATCACAACCATATATATTAGCCCACGACAGTTCTTCACACTTTTTTCTTTTGGGTTCGTTTTCTATTTTGTTGTGGAACAAAAAAGAAAAGGAATGAAGAAAAGCTCAAACCAGATTTAAACAATAATAAAATAATTTTGGGAAATATTAAAAAGGGGATGAGGAGCCGAAACTCCTCAAGAAATAGTTAACTAAGAAGTTAATTATTTAGCAAGTGCTGCTTTAGAAGCATCAGCTACTTTTGTAAATGATTCAGGAGCATTCATCGCCATATCAGCAAGAATTTTTCTGTCAAGTTCAATGTTAGCTAGCTTTAAACCATGCATAAATGTAGAGTAATTCATCCCATTAAGTCTTGTAGCCGCATTAATACGCGTAATCCATAATCTTCTGAAATCTCTTTTCTTTTGTCTTCTATCTCTGTAAGCATATACTAATGAACGCTCAAGTTGTTCTTTGGCTTTTCTGAAGTGTTTTCTTCTACCACTGTAGAACCCTCTAGCTTGTTTTAATAGTCTTTTATGTCGTCTAGTTCTTACGACACCCGTTTTAACTCTCATGGTTATCCTTTACCTTATACTTGTACTGTAACTTTTGCAAGCCAGTTATAGTAGGTGTCAAACATTTTCTCTGTTTGAACTTGCCCCTAATCGGGGGATTATAGCTTTAAAAAATGAACCTAATTTCTTAGTTGATCATCTCTTTAATGTTTTTAGCATCAGCGCCATCAACATATTTAGGACTTCTCATACTTCTATGGTGACCACCGTCAACCTTAGTTAGAATGTGACTTCTATATGCAGTTCCTCTTTTGATCTTGCCGCTTTTTTTAACTTTAAAACGCTTAACAGCGCCTTTTACACTTTTCATTTTTGGCATATGCTTACTCCCTTAAAATATTTTTTCACTACAACAAAGTAGT
>QMKT01000048.1 GCA_003646505.1 Campylobacterota bacterium | reverse complement strand
TGTAAGAGCGATCAACCTTGATGAAGAAGATGCTATTGTAGAAGCGAAGATCGTTAAGCCAGATACAAAATGGCTCTTTGTTGCAACGAAAAAAGGTCTGTGTATTAGATTTAAAGTGGAAGATGCAAGAGAGATCGGTAGGGTTTCACGTGGTGTGACAGCGATCAAGTTTAAAATTGTTGATGACTATGTTTGTGGTGCTATTACCATAGAAAATGAAGAAGATGAATTACTTATGCTCTCTGAAAAAGGTCTTGGTAAACGTACAGCTGCTTCAGAGTACCGTGAGCAAAACCGTGCAGGTAAAGGGGTCATCTCTATGAAACTTACACCTAAGACCGGTGATGTTGTAGGTGTAGTAGCAGTAGAGGAGACTAAAGACTTGATGTGTTTAACCTCTATTGGTAAGATGATACGTGTCGATATGGAGCAGATCAGAAAAGCAGGGCGTAATACCTCTGGTGTAAAAGTGGTTTCTGTAGAGAAAAAAGACATTGTTGTAAGTATGGCAAAATGTGAAAAAGAAGAGAAGCCTGAAGAGATAGCTGAGGGTGAAGAAAATACAAGTAGCGAGGCTACACCAAATAACGATAATACATTAGGATTGGAATAAAAGTGTTAAGAATTACAAGTATTAAAAGACAGTGCAACAAATCACTAAATGATTTGTGTGAAGTTCAATACAGGGAGGCACTAAATGCCGAATCGTACAAGAAAATATAACGTAGCAGTAGTTGGTGCCTCTGGTGCCGTAGGTGAAGAGCTCTTTAGAGTGTTAGAAGAACTAGATTTTCCCATAGGAGAACTCCTTCCTCTTGCATCTGAGAGATCTGCAGGTGAAGATATAGAGTGTCAAGGAAAAGTATATAAAATAGAAGAATTGACAGAAACCGTGTTTGAAGGTAGAGATATCGATATCGCTTTCTTTTCAGCAGGTGGAAGCATTTCTGCACATTTTGCTAAGTATGCCGTAGAGTCAGGGGCAGTGGTCATAGACAATACGTCTCACTTTAGAATGGACCCCAAAGTGCCTTTGGTTGTGCCTGAAGTAAACCCTGAAGACATCGAACTCTGGGAAGACACAGGCATTATTGCCAACCCTAACTGTTCAACGATTCAAATGGTACAACTTCTCAAACCTCTTCATGACCTTTATGGTATTAAAAGAGTAGATGTAAGTACGTATCAGGCAGTATCTGGAGCAGGAAAACAGGGGATGGAAGAACTTGTAAGACAAATGCAGTCTTTCTTTGAATTTAAACTTGATGAAGCAAAAGTAGAAGCATTTGCACATCAAATAGCCTTGAATGTCATTCCTCACATTGATGTACCACAAGAGAATGGTTACACAAAAGAAGAGATGAAAATGGTCAATGAAACGGCTAAAATAATGGGTACAGACTTCGCAGTCTCTGCAACTTGTGTACGTGTACCTGTTTTAAGAAGCCACTCTGAGTCTATTACCATTACATTTGAAAATGATGTCAATGTAAATGTAGACAAAGCAAGAGAAGTTTTGGCTGCTTTTGAAAACGTAACAGTTATAGATGACATGTCTAAAAACGAATACCCGATGCCTATCATCGCTACAGATACAGATGAGACTTATGTTGGGCGTATTAGAAAAGATCTGTTTGCAGATAACATTTTACACCTTTGGGGTGTAGCAGACCAGGTTAGAGTAGGGGCTGCAACAAATTCAGTGCGTATTGCACAAAAATGGATAAAACTGGAAGCCTAAGGGTTTATATTAAATTGAAAAATTATAGGAAAATATTAATGATAGAAAAATTATTTGAAGGGCTGATTTGGAACAGTAGATTTATTGTTCTTTTAGCCGTTATTTTTGGTTTATTGGGAGCGATCATACTTTTTGTAGTGGCTTCTATGGACATTTGGGGAGTGGCAGTTTATACCTTTAATACGATCATAACACATGCACATCCAGAAAACTTCCATGAAGATATCGTCTCAAATATCATCGGTGCGGTAGATCTCTATCTTATCGCTGTTGTCATGTTCATTTTCTCTTTTGGTCTGTACGAGCTTTTCATTTCAGATATTGACCAAGCAGAAGGAAAAAATGGGTCTAAATTACTGGCCATACACTCTTTGGATGAGCTCAAAGACAAGATAGCAAAAGTGATCGTGATGGTTTTGGTGGTAAACTTTTTCCAAAGAGTGATACACACAAATTTTACAACGCCCTTAGAGATGTTGTATTTCGCAGGATCAATCACAGCATTGGCTGTAGGATTATATTTTTTAGGTAAGGTAGGTAAATAATGTCAAAGATTTTTGTAGACGCATGTCTAGGTAAAGAGACACCATACACACCCGTATGGATGATGAGACAGGCAGGACGTTACCTTCCTGAATATATGGCAGTAAGAGCAGAAGCAGGAAACTTCCTTAACCTCTGTCACAATCCTGAAAAGGCAGCAGAAGTTACGATCCAACCACTTGATATTGTTGGTGTAGATGCGGCTATTTTGTTTTCAGATATCTTGGTGATCCCAGATGAGATGGGTATGGACTTGTCTTTTGTAAAAGGTGAGGGACCAAGATTCTCTGATCCTTTAACATCGCAAGAAGACTTAGACAGACTTATCGGTGGAGATGAGGCTGCATCTAAACTGACGTATGTGTTTGATACTATCAAGCTTTTACGTAAACAACTAGATGAAAGAGGCGATGAGATAGCCCTTATCGGTTTCACAGGAGCACCTTGGACACTTGCTACATATATGATAGAAGGGCAAGGAACAAAAACGTATAACATTTGTAAAAAGATGATGTACTCTAACCCAGAACTTTTACATAACATTCTTGAAAAAGTAACAGAAGTAGTAAAACTTTACATGGAAAAGCAGATTGAGGCAGGTATTGATGTGGTTCAGATATTTGATTCATGGGCAGCAGCGATCGAACCAGGTAAATACGATGAATTTTCATGGAAATACATGGTTGAGATAGCAGATTACCTCAAGTCAAAGTATCCGGATACTCCTATTATCATGTTCCCTAAGGGCGTTTCTGCTTTCATTGAAAGAGGATTGGTTTATGGAAACTTCGATGTATTTGGTGTAGACTGGGGAACGCCTATCGCCATGGCAAAAGAGAAACTTGGAGACAAATATGTACTCCAGGGAAATATGGAACCATGTAGACTTTACTCTAAAGAAGCAACAACTTCTTGTGTTGAATCGATTCAAGAGATCATGGGGACGAAAAGACATATCTTCAATCTTGGACATGGAATCCTTCCTGATGTTCCAGTAGAAAATGCAAAACACTTTGTATCTGAGTGTCAGAGAGTCTCAAGAAAGAAATAATCTATGAACATCATTTTTGGTCCTATCCACTCTAGAAGATTTGGAAAGTCTCTAGGAGTTGATTTAAGTCCTGGTAAAAAGCAGTGTAATTTTGACTGCCTTTACTGTGAACTTGACCCTGCAAAGACAATGGACTCTTATGACGATGTTGTCTCCGTGGAAGAGATATCTACAGCTATTAAGTCTGCACTCAAAGAGCATAATGACATAGACTTCATAACACTCACTGCAAATGGCGAACCCACACTTTACCCACATCTCTCTGAACTCATCGACGAGATAAATACTTTTAAGGGTACAACTAAAACACTCATTCTTACAAACGCAGCGACCATAGATGATGTGAAAGTGCAAGATGCCTTACTTAAACTTGATGAAGTAAAACTCTCTTTAGATTGTGCGACACAAAAATGTCTTCAAAAACTTGACCGTTCTCATACGGGTATAGATGTTGAAAACATTAAAGCAGGGATGTTAGCATTTAAAAACAGATACAATGGACCACTCATCATAGAAATACTCATCGTTAAAACATTGAATGACTCCAAAGAAGAGATAGCCAAACTCAACGAGTATCTACTCAAACTGCAACCCACACGTATAGACATAGGAACCATAGACAGACCACCTGCCTTTGACGTTAAACCTGTCACCTATGGGTCATTACTAAAGATCAGCCATCTTTTTGACCCTGGCTTACCTGTCTATATAGCATCACGTAAAAAAGCAGAAATTTCGCCTTCCAGCTACAGTGACGAAGATATACTAGAAACGTTGTCAAAACGTCCCTTAACCACAGAAGATTTAGAAGTACTTTTTGATGAACAGAGTCAAAATAGAGTACATAATCTTCTTAGAAAAGATAAAATCAAGATAGTTTCAACAAATGGTGTAGAATTTTACAAAAAAGCCTAAAAAATCATTGACTTTAAAGATTTTTTTGTCTATAATCTCACCCACGAAACAAGCACTCGCTTATTTCACAAACATTCCGGATTAGCTCAGCGGTAGAGTAGGTGACTGTTAATCACTTGGTCGCAGGTTCGAATCCTGCATCCGGAGCCACTTAATCACATAATAAATTTCCACTAAAAATTAATATCAATACAACTTTATATGTCAATATGACATATTTTTGAGTTTCAATCTTTTTTTCTATTATTCTATTTCTATATTTACTTAGGAGTGGATGATGAATGAATTAATTGTAGAGAGTGAAATCAGTAGTCATATTTTTATATTACGCGGTAAACAAGTGATGTTAGATAGGGATTTGGCAAAACTCTATCAGGTTGAAAACAGAGCACTTAATCAAGCAGTTAGAAGAAATAAAGATAGATTTCCAGATGACTTTATGTTTCAGCTTACAAAAAAAGAGTTTGAAAATTGGAAATCACAAATTGTGACTTCCAATTCTGATATTATGGGACTACGAAAAATGCCTTATGTATTCACAGAAGAAGGTATATATATGTTGGCCTCTATCTTACGTAGTTCTATCGCAGCACAGACAAGTATCGCTATTATAAGAACCTTCACTAAACTTCGAGAATTTTCTAAACATTATAATGCTTTGTCAAAACAACTCATAGCGATAGATAGAAAGCACAACAAACAGTATAAAGAACTCAAAAAGGCATTGGATGATCTTATCGCTACATCTGAAGTGGCAGATGAAAAGATAATGGGATTTTTAAAATGACAGCATTAAGAGATTTACACAAAGATGATAAACCGAGAGAGAAACTTGTAAAAAAAGGCGCACAGGCATTGAAAAATGATGAACTTTTAGCCATACTTCTTGGTTCAGGTGTGCAGGGGAAAGATGTACGTAAGTTGTCTAAAGAGATAGTAGCATTGATGGATACAGGCTTCGATGAGCTCAACCTCCAAACACTTTGTGAGATCCATGGTTTAGGACTTGCAAAAGCTTCACAAATACTCGCTTCTATAGAATTAAGCAAACGCTACCTCATACGGTCAAATAAACGCATCACATCTGCACAAGATGTCTATGATGAGCTTAAAAGTTTTAGTACAAAATCACAAGAACATTTTTTAAGCATTACTCTTGATGGTGCATCACATATTATCAATATACGTACGGTATTTATAGGCACATTAAATCAGAGTCTGGTCCATCCACGCGAGGTATTTTCCGATGCTATTGCTGACAGAGCTGCAGGTATCATCATAGCCCATAATCATCCTTCCGGAACATTAGAAGCAAGCAGGGCAGATATATCTATCACCCAAAGACTAAAAGAAGTGTCAAAGTTGGTTGGCATAGAGTTACTTGATCATGTGATATTGTCCAAACATGGGTTTTATAGTTTTTCTGATGAGGGGCTGTTGTGATATCAAAATTTATTTTATTGACTCTAAAAATGCATTCGTGATGATCATGTGTCCCTTTTTGTTTGGATGGATGCGATCATCAGAGAGTGATTGTGGAATTTGGATTTGAAGCTGCGTAAAAATATATAGATTGCAGATTAAAAGAAAAATATTTCAATATGACATACTTTTAACTTAAATTTATTTTTTACTTTATAATTCCCTAATGAAGAAGTCAAGATTGACAAAAGTTATCAAATATAATAATATTTAGGAGTTGAAGATATGCCATGGAAAGTTACTTTTTATAGTGAGAGAGTAGAGAAAGAGCTAGACAAAGCACGAAAAAGACTCAAGGAGCTACAATGAGCAGAACAACATTAAAACAGTTCAAGGGGAAAGCATTTCAAAATAGTAAAGTTGAAGATGAATACAATGCGCTAAAACCGGAGTATGCCATTAAGACAAAACTTATAGCCATGCGAAAAGAAGCAGGTTTGACACAAGAAAAACTAGCTGAACTTATGGGAACCAAAAAGAGTAATATCTCAAGATTAGAGAGTTTTAAAAGTAGTATCTCTCCACGAATTGATACGCTAATGAATTATGCCAAAGCAACAGGGCACGAGCTTAAAGTGGATTTTGTATAAATCTCTTGATTCACCTAAGGTAAAGTATATTTATTAATATTAATACGTAAAATATCTAAATGTACTGATAAATAAGAAAATAATATCACCCTTTAACAAAAAATTAAGTTTAAGTTTAAATTAATTTCTGTACTATTATTGTCTTGTCTGATTTATAAAAATTATATTTTGGAATTATCTATGAAATCTGTTATACCTATTATCATTATTCTGCCTATGTTTCTGCAGGCGATTACAACACACGCACCATTAATAAATCCTGTACTGTATGAAGAACAGAGAAAGATCTATGATACTCAAAATAAAGAGAGAAAAATATCTCAGAGTATCTACACTGAATTACAGACCATTCCTCTAGATGAAGATATGAATGCTTCTAAAGCATGTTTACGTATAGATAAAATCACGCTGGAAAATTCAAAATTAATAAATGATGAAGAACTAGATGCTGTGATAAAACCCTATCTTCATCGTTGTGACAGTATGGAAGATATTAGTATCATAGTAAAAAATATCAATAATCTCTATATCAAAAAAGCATATGTCACTTCAAGAGCATATATCAAAGCCCAGGACATGTCCAAGCACAAACTGAACATCTCTACAATGGAAGGCAAGATAGAAAAAGTAGAAGGCAAAGATATTTTTACATCTTTGGTATTTCCCTATGTCGAACAGTCACATCTTAACTTAAGAGACTTGGAAGTTGGGAATCAATGATCTATTGACTATCAATCTTAACACGACAGATAAACAAGATAATGAAAACAACTCAATCGGGAACAGTATCTCTTATGGTTTACCTGTAGGGAGAGCCTATTTGGAGCTAAGTTATTCCACATTTAACTATCATCAAGTTGTGAATGGTTTGAATGTAGACTATCAGTCCAAAGGTGAGAATGAAACGTTTCAAATCAAATCAGAGTATAGACTTTTTCATAGCAAAGATCAAAGAGGAAAGTTAGATATCTCATTATTGCGTAAGAAGAATGATAACTATCTGGCTGGAATATTTTTAGATACCTCCAGTAATAAATTAACGATCTTACAATTTTCCTATACCCATAATATTTCCGCGCCGACATGGGACGGATATGCTACCTTGAGGTATCATCGCGGTGTTGAGTGGTTTGGTGCAAGAACTGGTTCTTCTGCAGATCCTACATTTAATAAAGTTACTTTAGACCTTAGTTACAACAAACGTATCACAAGTGAAGGCTTACCCGCCTTCTATAATTTTTCTTTTTATGGACAGTATGCCAAAGAGGGCATAGTTGGTTCTGAACAGATAGGTATCGGTGGCCCCTACAGTGTTAGAGGTTTTACAAGCGAAGGACAGATCTCTGGAAATAAAGGGTTTTATGTACGTAATGAGCTTGCCTTGCATCAGCAGTTCACTAAAGCTACCATGAGTCCTTATTTTGCTTTAGATTATGGTGTGGTGAGTGACAATGAAGAAAGTTATGGTGGACATATGGTCGGGCTTACTTTTGGTGTAAGATTTAATTTCTATGATTTCTTTTTGGATCTGTCTCATTCCATTCCTGTCATCGATTCAAATAAAATAACTTATCGTCCCAATGGTGATGAAATACGAAGAGAGAATAATCCTTTTTCTGGGTTCAGTCTCTCTTATAGATTTTAAAGGCTAAAGTGAATGCAAACAAGAAAAGCAAATTTTTTAAATCTAACTATTTCGATACTTTTTATAGCTCAACCTATTTTTTCAGCTGAAATTATAGTAGATAGAGCAGCTAATGGTGTCCCTGTTATTAACATTGCAAGACCCAATACAAATGGTGTCTCACACAATACCTATATAGAGTTCAATGTCCCGACACAAGGGACGATACTGAATAACTCTGACAGAGAAGTAAATACACAACTGGCAGGGTACATATATGGGAATGAGAATGTACGTAATGGTTCTGCTTCACTCATACTCAATGAAGTTTCAGGAACCAACAGGTCTCGTCTGAACGGCTATTTGGAAGTGGCAGGACAAAGTGCAGATGTGATCGTGGCAAATCCCAATGGTATCACGGTAAATGGTGCTGGGTTCATTAACATCCCTAAAGTGACGTTGACTACGGGTAGGGTCAGTTTCTCAGGGAATAGACCTATTTATGACATAGAAAGAGGGGATATTCTCATCGATGGCAAAGGTTTGGATGCTAAAAACAGTTCCAGCTTAGAGTTGTATACCCAAGCCATAAAACTGAATGCAAAACTTTATGCCAATGATCTGAAGGTGGTGACAGGCGTTAATCATATTGATAAATATGGAAAAGTAACAAGTAGAGACTCTGAGGATGAAAACAGACCTTTATTTAGTATAGATTCTACAGCACTTGGCGGTATTTATGCCAATGCTATATCATTGGTTGGTACACAAAAAGGAGTAGGGGTAAATCTGCCTTCTGAAATGTTAGTGCAGGATAGACTGGAGATCTCTGCTGACGGTAAGATCATCTTAGGAAAGGTTTCTGTAAAAAATAGTGCAACTATTCGTTCTCACAGTAGTTCTATAAAGATCAATGAAGGAGTCCATGCCGATACACTTGGACTACAAGCTTTGACATACATTACATTATCTGGAAATACAGGGGCAAGTAATGATCTTACGCTTCTAGGTTCAACACTTGATAACGATGGCCTTTTGGCTGCTGGTGTCAATTCAGATTTTACAGAATCCATTTCAGGAACATTAGATTTGGGATTTTCTGAAAGTATCAACAATGAAGGTGTCTTCTATGGTTTGGATGGTATTGAGATAGATACAAAGAAATTTACTAATGCAGTTCCAGCAGAAGTGATCACACAAACATTGAGGCTTAATGCTGCAGAAGCATTAGAGAATGAAGGGAAACTAAGATCAGATCGCACTACACTCACTACGCAAACACTGATCAATGAAGGAAGTATCTATGCAAATGATATGATGCACATCACAGCTGATAATTTTGATAATAGTGAAGGAGTGATAGAAGGTTTAGATACAGTGACTTTAAACATAGCAAATGCTTTTATGAACCATAACGGCACACTTTTTTCTCATCAGGCTCTCATCCTTACCGTACAAAATGTAAATAACATAGATGGAATCATCCAATCTAATGACACGTTAACACTAAGTGCTTCAGGAGATATCGATAATACAAGAGGAACGCTCTACTCAGGAACAGGTACAACAGTTAACGCACAGAGACTAAACAACGAAGAAGGGTTTATTGCTTCGATGAAAACAATATTCCTGGATCTCTTTAGACTTAATGGTGATAACGGAGGCATATCAGGAGAGGGTGTGAGCATTCATACGGAAAATATAGAGAGTAACCATGCAACGATACAATCTTCAGATGGATTAGATGTTGTGGCGAGTGGGGAAGTGACACTGACAAATTCGGCTATGTTATCGAATGATACATTGAATTTTACAGCGGGTGATACAACGCTACATGGAAGCACGCTCTATTCGGGACAAAATAATATCAATCTAGATACTGCAGCACTCAATGCAGAAAATGTCTACATGGAAGCCAAGCATGTATTCAGTCTAAATGCCGCACAAAATGTAAATATTTCAGATTCGACGATCAAAGGAAGTAGGATACATCTAAATACACTAGAAGATCTCACAGCAGATCATAGCAATATGGTCGCGGATAATGATTTAACGATAGGTGCAAATACGCTTAATTACAGTAACGGACAAGTAATCGCAGCACATGACCTTACCGTGACGTTAGAAGATGCCTTTACACAATATAACAGTGCTTTTATCGCATATAACAACACTGCTGTCTCAGCAGAAGATCATACTTTAACCGGTGCCTCTACACTCTACGCCAGCAATGCCATGATGCTTGACATCACAAACACGCTCAATACTACAGAAGCTTCACGTATACTCTCCGATAACACCTTGTCTATCAATGCACAGACATTGAATCTCGATAATGCTTCACTCTTCGCACAGCATAAGGGAAGCATAAATACGGCTATATTTAATAATATTAATGGCGTTGTTTCTGCTGCACAGATGAACATCCATACCACAACATTCAACAATGCTGACAGCCAATTTTACTCAGATGGTGGGACTTTGAATATCACTGCTTCGGGTACGATGAACAATAACAATGGTCTGATATCTGCAAACGGGGATCTTCTAATAGAT
>QMKT01000047.1 GCA_003646505.1 Campylobacterota bacterium | reverse complement strand
TGTTCACTAGAGACTGATTTGATCGGATTTAATCCTATTAAATGTGATGGTGAAGAGCTTGTACGTGAAATTCGTCGTTCTCATGCAGACCGTATGCTTTATGTTTTTGAAGGTCTTAGACGTGGTATGAGTGTTGATGCTATCTTTGATCTTTGCAGAATAGACAGATGGTTTTTATACCAACTTGAAGAACTTGCACTCGTAGAAAAAGAGATGGACATTGCCCTACTCTCTGATGCAACAAGACTTCGTGAAGTAAAAGCGGATGGTTTTTCTGATGAAATGATTGCTCAAGTCATCAATAAAAAAGAAGGTTTAACTCTTTCTGAAAATGACATCTATAATGCTAGAGAAAAAATGGCTGTACAACTTGAATATAATGAAGTAGATACCTGTGCTGCCGAATTTAAAGCACTTACTCCATACCTTTATTCAACAACAAACATTACTAAACTACCACAACCAAAAATAGCTGAGTCTACTGATAAGAAAGTACTTGTAATCGGTGGTGGACCTAACCGTATTGGCCAGGGTATAGAGTTTGATTACTGTTGTGTACATGCTGCATTTGCACTTGAAGATATGGGTGTAAAATCGATTATGTATAACTGTAACCCAGAGACAGTTTCTACAGATTATGACACTTCGGACATCCTTTACTTTGAACCTATTGACTTTGAACATGTAAGAAATGTGATTGATATTGAAAAGCCAGATGGGGTCATTGTTCACTTTGGTGGACAAACACCATTGAAGTTAGCTAAGAAGCTTACAGCTATCGGTGCAAATATTTCTGGAACTACTGCAAAAGTGATTGATCTTGCAGAAGACAGAGAGCTTTTCTCTGCATTCATTAACGACCTTGGTCTTAAGCAACCAGAAAATGGTACAGTTATTGCCAAAGATGAGGCTATCGCTGTTGCAAGTCGTATTGGGTACCCTGTACTTGTACGTCCTTCGTTTGTACTTGGTGGACGTGGTATGAAAACAGTTTACTCTGA
This sequence comes from Campylobacterota bacterium, assembly GCA_003646505.1. GTDB lineage: Bacteria > Campylobacterota > Campylobacteria > Campylobacterales > Sulfurovaceae > Sulfurovum. Next base: position 9,746 of record QMKT01000047.1, on the reverse strand, counting down.
TGATGAGTTAAGACAATACATGGATGAAGCTGTATCTGTTTCTCATGATTCACCTGTACTCATAGACAAATTCCTTGACAATGCCATAGAACTTGATGTTGATGCCATTTGTGATGGTACAGATGTCTACATCGGTTCTGTGATGCAACACATCGAAGAAGCAGGTATTCACTCTGGTGACTCTGCTTGTTCATTACCTCCTGTAAGCATCTCTGATAAGCTTCAAGAAGAAGTAAAAGAACAAACAGCTACTATAGCTCTTGGTCTTGGTGTTGTTGGTCTTATGAACATTCAGTATGCTATTCATAAAGGTGAGATTTACCTTATCGAGGTAAATCCTAGAGCTTCCAGAACAGTACCGTTTGTATCGAAAGCAACAGGTGTTCCTCTTGCTAAAGTAGCAACGAGAGTTATGGTTCAAGGAGACTTGAAAGAAGCACTTAAATTCTATGATAAGTTTAATGTAGTTAACTTCGACAAGAAGATCATGGAGCCAAATCTTAAAAGTCATGTAGCAGTTAAAGAAGCTGTCTTCCCTTTCAACAAATTACCAGGGTCTGATCTTATTTTAGGGCCTGAGATGAAGTCTACTGGTGAAGTGATGGGTATATCTGATAACTTTGGTATGTCATTTGCCAAAAGTCAATTTGCCTCTAAAAACAACATACCACTTGAAGGAAAACTCTTTATCTCACTTACTGAGAGTGATAAAGAACATGCCGGAGAAGTAGGAAAAATGTTCACAGACCTTGGTTTTGAAATAGTAGCCACTTCAGGAACACATTCAGCACTTGAAGCTGCTGGTGTAACTTCAACAAAAGTACTTAAAATCTCTGAAGGTCGTCCAAACATTGATGACATGATCAGAAATGAAGAAATAGCCATCGCTATCAACACTTCAGATAATGCAGGAAGTAAAACAGATGCAAGAACCATTAGACAATCTGTACTTTCCAACAGTGTTGCATACTTCACAACTATCTCAGCTGCAAAAGCTACGGCACTTGCTATACAAGAGCTTAAGGCTGCAGGTGGTGAGCTTGTGCCTAAAGCACTGCAGGATTATTTGGCGTAATAACATCATATGGAGATAACATGTTAAAAGACAAAGTTTTTTTGACACAAACCGACACTACTATCGGTTTTGTCTCCCAAAATGCAGATAGACTTACAGCTATAAAGCAACGCCCTCCTCATAAGTATTATATTAAAGCAGTAGATTCTCTAGCCACACTTAAAACATTTACCCGTGTGCCCCCTTCACATAAGAACAGAGTAAGAAGAAGTACGAAAACAACTTTTATCATGCCAGATGGGCACTCTTATCGTCTGATACAAGATAAAGATCATCTTCTTCTTTTGAACCGTCTAAAATGGGCATATACTACTTCTGCTAACCTAAGTGATCATGCTTATGATGAAAACTTTACAAAAAAAGTGGCAGATGTCATCATTGAGCCACTTAATCAGAGCAATATCTCTTCCACTATCTATAAACTTGGAAAACAAACTATAAAAAGGATACGATAATGTCAATACTTTATGAAAATGAAAATATAAGAATAGAAACAGAAGAGAGTGAAATTCCATGGCTTAAGATTTTTACACAAAAAGCATATAAAGAGATGTCAGAAGTTCCTCCTGAAATAAAATTTGAGATTTATGAGCTGTTAGATAGCATCGAAAAAGAGATGTTAGACTACTATACTCCAAGCAAGATCAACATCGCCTCTTTTGGTAACTATGTACCTCATGTACATTGGCATATCATGGCACGCTTCGAAAAAGACAGTTTTTTCCCTGAACCTATGTGGGGAACAAAACAGAGAGAAGGCAGATTGGAACTTCCTGATTTTACTGATTTTTGTGAACAACTACTTAAAAAAATTTAGTTTTAACTGCTATAAGAAGAAAGTGATATAATCAACATTAATTAAAAAACTAATATTTATATATAAGGAGTTAATGACAGATGTTGCATGATAAAAAAAACAGTATCGCCAACTCTCCTGCTATTGATTTTAAAGATAAAACAACAAGAGACAAATTTGACCGATGGATGATCAAATCAAATTTACTACAAATACGGCTTGTCTCTGCACTCACTGGCTTATTATATATGATCGCTGCACTCATAAACAGCATGATCGTATCAGATGATATTTTATCCCTAATGATAACCATACACCTCTATGTTATGCCCCCCTTTCTCTTTTTGATATCGCTGATGACATTTAAGAAAGATCTCTACCGACTCTTCATCTTTTTACTGATCATAGCACCTGTAGTAGCGACTATAGGAAATTTATTTATCACTTCAGAACTAGAGGATCCTGCGCTCTATATGACAGAACTTTATCTTATTATCTTCTGGATATTTACTGTTTCGGGACTCCGTTTATGGCAGGCTACGATCTCTGCAATTACAACTGTTATAGTTATTTTTGTTGTAACTTACTTCTTCTTCTCTCTTTCATTAGAATCTTTTGTAATGCACTGTTTTTGGATGCTTGCATCATTCTCTTTTGGCTTTTTAGGTGCATATCTTTTAGAGAAATCCTACAAAGAAGTATTTTCTACCCATGAACAACTGACACAGTTGGCCATGACCGATAAATTGACTGGTTTATATAACCGTGCAAAACTGGATGAACTACTGCATAATGAGTTAAATCGTTCAAAGCGCTTTCAACACACATTCGGATTGGCAATTATGGATATAGATCACTTTAAGAAGATCAATGACACTTATGGACATCAAGTTGGTGATATGATCTTAAAAGAGATAGGTAAGCTAATTACTGAAGATCTACGTTCAACAGATAAAATAATTCGCTGGGGTGGTGAAGAGTTCTTACTTATCTATGTAGAGACAGATAAAAAAGAAGTATTGAAGCGTGTTGAAGAACTTCGCCTAAAAATAGAACAACATCTTTTTTCGATCTCAAATATTATCACGGCAAGTTTTGGACTTACACTATATAGTAAAGATGATACGATTGATTCTATTATACAAAGAGCAGATAATGCCCTTTATATTGCTAAAAATAACGGCAGGAACCGTACAGAGTTCATCTAAAGTATTTGACGTTATTATGTTCACTCTTTATGATCATCAATTTTTTCTTCTTCATCTGCCGCTTTTTTTGAAAACATATCTACATCAAGAAAAAGTGCACCAACAACTCCAATTACAATACCTATAACTATATAAACAAATTCCATGACAATCCTTTTTATATAAATTTAAGCTATTATCTATCTAACTTATATATAAGTATAACATAATATATTCTCTTAATTCAATTATGCCTTCTCATATTTAAAAAGCCATTTGAGTATAAATGGTGGTGCAACGGTTGTAACTATAATGACAAAGATCAACACGGCATAAATTTCATTGTCAAGTATGCCATTCACCCGTCCTACTTCTGCAAATATCAACCCTACTTCTCCGCGAGGGATCATGGAAATACCGATCAAGGCCTTTTTCACTCTACTGATCCCTCTAAGGAATAAAGCACCTATATATTTTCCTATAATGGCTATGACTAGGAATACAAGCGCAAAAGTCCAAAATTTTATTGAAGAAAAGTCTATTACTCTTAAGTTCATGGAGAGTCCTACCATAACAAAAAAGATAGGGGTGAACATCTGTGCTATGGGGTTTATGGCATTTTTAACTTTTGATAAAAATACTTCATCACTTCTCAGTCCCATGCCAAAAGGCAATATAAACCGTCGAGAAAGAGCAATCCCCGCAGCAAATGAGCCTAAAATCTCTGGTGCACCAAAAAGGTGTGAAAGATAAGCAAATATTGAAATAAGTGAGATGATAATGGTTGGAATAAGTCCAGGTACTCTTGCATGCTCATCAAATTTTTTCATAAATGATGAGATGAAGTTGGCAAAAATAGGTGCCAATAATAGGAAAAGTATTATGAACATCGTTGTATTTAAAGTATTAGTCAGACTTAACTCTTGAGTAATAGCATAGTCATAGATAAAGACAAGAATTATCACACCCATAATATCATCGATCACTGCCGCACCAATGACGACCTGAGCAATATCAGTATGCTCTTTTTCAAGATCTTTTAACACCCTCATCGTGATCCCGATACTCGTAGCCGTCAGTGTACCCCCAATGAAAAGAGACACAACAAGCGTAAGATCAAATAAATAATAAGATACTAAAGCTGAAACTGTAAAAGGGGCTGCAGCCCCAAACAGTGCGACTATAATAGATTTACTCCCAGCTTCTTTTAAACGCTGTATATCTGTATCTAACCCTATCTCAAAGAGTAAAAGCAAGATACCTATCTCAGCTAGTACTTTCAGAACATCATTTACTTCTATAAGTCCCAGTCCTGAAACACCAAGAAGTATACCCGCACTCAATTCACCCAACACAGAGGGGATACCCATACGGGCGAACACTTCACCCAAGATCCTGGCAGAGATCAAAATTAAAAATAGTATGAGAAAAAAATTATGTACATCCATGTTTTATTGTACCCAAATCATGAAAATAGGTGTGAGGGGTTACGTTCACACTTAATTTCGTCTATCTTTTTTAGTACGAAGGATAAGATCACTCATATGTAACTCATTGATATGTTTCTTGCCCATCACTGCAAGTAAAGAACGTACACCGTGAAGAAGTTGATGATGATAGTATGCAATATGTTTTGATTTTTCTATCACAAGATACTTACTTCGTTTTGATTCGTTCATGGTAGCCAGACCTACCGGACAGTCTCTGCCATTTGCACCACTACACTCCCTAGCACGTATGCATCCTGCAGAGATCATAAAGCCTCTGGCAATATTAATAAAATCAGCCCCATGACAAATTAATTCAGCAACATCATCGGGGGTAAGTACTTTTTCACTGGCAATTATCCTGATATGTTCTTTTAATCCGTACTCTTTTAATACTTTGTTTACTATAAGAAGTGCTTCTCGTATAGGTAAACCTATCTTAGACATCATCTCCAACGGGGCTGTTGCTGAGCCACCATCTCCTCCATCAATCGTAATAAAATCAGGAAGACTTTGCCCATTTAATGCTCTTTCATGTAATGCTTTGGCATACTCTTCAAAACTTGACTTTGTGGAAATTACAATTTTAAAGCCTACGGGTTTATCTGATAATTTCTGCAAATTCTCTATGAAATCAAAAAAACTTACCATATCTGTTGCATAGGGAAAACGATTTGGACTTATAAGGTCTTTATGTGCTGGTATACCTCTGTAGTATGCGATATCATCACTTACTTTACTTGCAAGAAGCTTACCTCCTGTTTGCTTAGCCCCCTGTGCAATTTTCACTTCTGTCATAGAACAAAAACGCATTACTTTTGCATAGCGCTCCGCATCAAAATTTCCTTTTTCGTCTCTTACACCATAAAGACCAGAGCCCATCTGAAATATAATATCTGGGATACCTTCAATTACATCTTTAGGAAATAATTCTAATGGTTTACTCCAATCAATACGAAAATAGACTAGCCTAGCCCTATCGAAGATAAAAGATCCACGGTCTTTTTGTCTCACCACCATATTTCTGTAAAGACGTTGAGAAATTTCTCGGTTTGTCACCAATTTCATTATTCGATAAACAGACTTAGCAAATATAGTTCCCTCTTTTTTTTCAAGATAGGCACTCTCACAATCTTTCAAATTCAAAGTAGCAAGGAAGTTTGAGGTTAAACCGCCTTCTCCCGTATTGATAGGGAAATGTCCATTATATGCACCTCTTGCAAAAGCACGCGTACCTTCAGGAGAAATGGCACCATCACTCATAGCAGATCTACCTATAATACTTTTACTCACATAGGGTATTTTTCTATTTTCTCCAAACACAACAGAAAACTCACCCTGTACTTCACTTATTTCTTTGACAAAATTGGCATGTCTAAAAAGTGTTTTTTGATTACCGTAAGGACTTGAGGTAGAAAAAGACAAATAGGGGTTTTCACCATGCGAAACCTTATTGATCCATTCAAGTTTTTCAAAAGAATCATAATAAGTTTCATCACCAAAGTACTGACGCATAGGATTTCGTAAAAGATAAAAAAGATAGCGCATACGTCCTATAAGTGGATAGTTAATGAGCAGTTGGTTCTTTCGTTGAATAAAGCGGTCATATATAAAAATAGCGATCAGGACTATCAAAAATACAATAGCCAATAACTTGAATAACACAATCCAATCGGCATGAAGAAGTGGAAACTGCCATGTAAATTCTTTATTATTCATACTTATCACCCTTGGAAAATACTCTGTCTAAACTGTATTTACCAGCACCGTGTGTAGCAAAGATCATGAGAAATATAAAATAATATAATGGTATTTCAAACCCTCCATTACTTGCTGAAAATCCATTGGGAATATGTACAAAGATAATAGCACCTACCATAACAAGACCAAGCAATATAGAGATATAACGCGTAAATAGACCCAATATCAGAAGGATTATGCCTACGGATTCCAATCCGGAAACCATATAGGCAAATAATGTAGGAAAAGGTATAGATATACTTTCAAACCAAACTACAGTCCCTTTCATGTCATTGACCTTAAGAAGTGCAGGAAGTGAAAAACCATAAGCCAGAATAATTCGGGATACTAAAAGAAGGATATTCTTCGGATACGAGAACAACACATATAACTCCCATAAAAAATCTTTCATAAAACTCCCTCCTGTTACACAAATATTACATAAAATCATTATACACTATAATTCATGTAGCAAGTATGTATCTGATAAAAATAAAGGGAAACTTATGACAAATAACCAACTTCAATACAATGGGCATTAAATGCTGAATCTCAAAAAGACACTCTATCTATTCTTTTTTTCTTCACTTTTACTCTTTGCTCAGCCCAAAGTTACCCTTCAGGTTTTAGGTTCAGGTGGTCCGGAAAGTGGAGATAAACGTGCATCTTCCTCTTACCTTATATGGATAGATGGAAAAAGTAAAATACTCATAGACTTTGGTGGTGGTGCATCCTTGCGTTTTGAAGAAGCAGGAGCTCGTATAAAAGATTTAGATGTCATCCTACTCACACATCTACATGTTGACCATACAGCGGATCTGCCTGCCCTGCTTAAATCATCTTTCTTTACGAGAGCATCAGGAAAACTGCATCTCTTTGGGCCTGATGATAATAAATTTATGCCAAGTACAAAAGATTTTGTAGAAAGACTTTTTGATGGTGACAATGGTGCATGGCAATACCTTGGTGACCATTTAAATGGCGATGCAAGTCTACAACTCAAAGCACATAACATTTCTATGAACAAAAAAGAGAAAGTAATTTATAAACAGGGTAATATCATCATCTCGGCAGTCTCTGTACATCACGGCCCCATACCCGCCATAGCCTACAGAGTAAATGTCGGTAAAAAGTCTGTTACATTCTCAGGAGACATGAATGGTGACTACCACACCCTTGAAAAACTGGGGTTCAAAACAGATATTTTGGTCATGCACAATGCTGTACCTAAAAATGCAAAAGGTGTAGCAGCACAACTACATATGACACCGCTTATCATCGGTGAGATAGCAAAAAAAGCAGAAGCAGGATCTGTCGTAATCTCTCATAGGATGTTAAGAACATTGGGGAAAGAGAAAGAGACAAATTGTGAAATACGTAGAAATTACGAAGGAGATGTACAGTATGCGAATGATAAAGACAAATACAAAGTCAACTAGGGAGACTTCGAGTCCCTCTCTTAATACCATTAATCCTTTTAATTGAGGGCTTTATAATACTTCAAAAAAATAGTCTTCCAAATACTAAATTTTTCACGACAGGAATCAAGTCAAGTATATAAGTACATGTTTAACCACTCTAAACATTATAAAACTCCTATATAGAATACTTATAAGGTTTTCATTAATTAGTTTTTTTGCCAACATATCCATATTAAGTTTGAATTCAAACTAATTTCATTATACTTCTTCTCATGAAAGCCGAATCAAACTTAGGAGGTCTTTTAGGTAAAGCCTCAAGACTCCTCTCAAATCAGTTCAATAGTGACTTATTACAACATGATCTTACAGTAGAACAATGGAGCCTTTTGGCTGTATTGTGGAGCGAGGATGGTCAAAAACAAAAAGAACTACAGAAGGTTCTGCTTAAAGACAAAGCAACCATTAATTCTCTTGTAAACTATCTATTAAAAAATGGTTTTATAGATAAAGTACAAGATATTGTAGATAAACGTAGTTTCATCATCTCTCTAACCTCAAAAGGGAAGAGAATGCAGCATGTCACTATACCTTTGGCAATGAAAAATATTGGTAAAGCAATAGATGGCATTGACGCAAGTGAATTAGAGACAACAGTCAAGGTACTCAATCAGATTATCATTAACCTAACAAAGGAAAGATCGTGAAAAATATTTTAATTATCGTAGCCCATCCCAAAAAGGATAGTTTTTCATTTGCTATGGCAAATACATATATGGAAAGTGCACAAAATAGAGGAGAGAATGTTGAAGTTCTTGATCTCTATCGTGATGAACATCAACAACCGTTTTTTACCTATGATGATGCCAATGCTCTTTCAACAGATACATGTATGCAATATTATCAAGATAAAATCAGCAAAGCAGATGAATTGGTTTTTGTCTTTCCTTATTGGTGGGGAAGCTTTCCTGCAATTTTAAAAAACTTCTTTGACTGGAACCTTTCAAAAGACTTTGCCTTTAAATATGTCAATTCAAGACCAAAAGGGCTGCTGACAGATAAAACAGTAAAGATCTTCACCACTACGGGTGCACCTAAATTTATCTACACAATTACAGGTGCGAACAGAAGGCTGAAAAATATGATAAAAGAGCAGATCGTAGAGTTTTGTGGCATGAAGCTTGATGGTTGTCATATATATGGCTCTGTCGATACAAGTAAAAGCAATACGGACAAGATCCTAGAAACGATCAAAGCACTGTAAAATTAGGATTATTTATGGCTACATTTTTTATGCTCGGACACTCTAACTATCCATTAGAACTTTTTAAACAAATGCTTGAAAGAAGATTACTTGCAACGTTAGATCGTCGTATAAAACGAGGTACTATAAAGGCTCCAGCATATTATGATACTTTAGAGTTTGCCTATTTTGTACAAGCAGAAAAGATAGCCAAAGTGGGCATGAAAAAATATCAAACGTTGAAGAAAAGAATCAAAAAATAATTTCGTCCAATCCTTAGTAATCTTAGTGCATCTAGTACTGTTTGCAAAATCTTAAAAAATAGATAAATTTATAAGATTTTCCCTTTCATGCAATAGTGAACTATTATTAATGATTTGGTAGCGTTTTTTAAGCAGACTTCCTAAACCTACACCCGCCAAGGGTGATAGTCTTATCTTTGGATGTCTCAGACAGTATATACTTTAAAGTACCCTCTGCATCCGTTTCAGGCATCTCTTCTTCTATCATACGAAGTGCATCTTTTTGACTTGTTTTCATCCATTTTTTTTCATAAGTATATTGGGTATAGAGGTCCACTTATTAAACCCAACCCAATTCGGCAAATATAGGCTCCATCTCCATCCACCAGGTTTCAAAGCGCACTGTCACTTCCGAAATGGCATTGTCTTCTTCTTTCCACTCTTCAAGTTTTTCCAATATCAATGGTTTATTCTCATCAGAAACATTAGATGACTTTTGTACATGATTAATCACTTCTTCAATTCTTTTTTTCATAATAACTCCTTCGTATAATATAT